>DATKFK010000251.1:0-13877 GCA_035544375.1 Thermoanaerobaculia bacterium | reverse complement strand
GAGCGCTCGTCACGCCGCCACCCCCTCGATCGCCGCCTCGCCGCGCGGCCCGCCGCCGTCGCCACCGCCGGCCTGGCTGGCGCCGGCTTGATCGCCGCCGGGTTCCTGCGCCTGGCCGGGCTGGCGGCAGCGGCTGCGCCTGCGGCGCCCGTGCCCACGGCGGCGCCGCCGCGTTGGGTGGCGGTGGCGCTGGGGACGGCCCAGGACGCAGGAGTGCCGCAAGCCGGTTGCGACTGCGCGCGCTGCGTCGCGGCAAGGCGCGATCCGGGGCGGCGGCGGCGCGTGGCGAGCCTGGCGCTGACCCTGCCGGCGAGCGGCCACACGTGGCTGATCGATGCCACGCCCGATCTCGGCGAGCAGCTGGAGGTGGTGCACCGCTTTCGCGCCCATCCGGCCGGGGGGCCCGACCGCCATCCCGTGGACGGCATCCTGCTCACCCACGCCCATGCCGGTCACTTCCTCGGCCTGGCCTTTTTCGGCTTCGAGGCCATCGACAGCCACGATCTGCCGGTGCTCGCCTCGCCGCGAATGGCCGCCTTCCTGCGCGGCAACGGCCCGTGGAGCCTCCTGGTGGCGCGGCGCAACATCCTGCTGCGCGAGATGACTCCGGGTGAAGAACAGATCCTCGAGCCTGGCCTGACGGTGACGCCGCTCGCGGTGCCGCACCGCGACGAGCTGAGCGACACCTTGGGGTTCGTGGTGCGCGGCCCGCGGCGCACCCTGCTCTACGTTCCCGACACCGACTCCTGGGCGGCATGGGCGACGCCGCTGACGGAGGTGTTGCGCCGCGAACGGGTGGACGTCGCGCTCCTCGACGGCACCTTCTACGCGGCCGGCGAGCTTCCCGACCGCGATGTGCGCCGGATCGGGCATCCGCTGATGACCTCGACCGTGGAGCTGCTGCGCGAGCGGGTGCGCGGGGGCCTCCAGGTGTTCTTCACCCACCTCAACCATTCCAACCCGGCGCTGGACCCCGCCGGCCCCGAGCGCCGTGCGCTGGGCGGCGCCGGCTTCCGCGTCCTCGAGGAGGGCCAGGAGCTCGACCTCTGAGGTGGTGCCTGCCGGCCGCGCCGGCGGTCGATCGTCCTATCGGGACCGGGGCTTCCCGGTGGCGGCCGCGGCGCCGGCGGTCTCCGGCTGGATCGGCGGCACCGGCGCCGGCGAGGTGAAGACCGCGTCCGGAACGGTGCTTGCCACCAGGATGTCGCTCAGCTCGAGCTTTCTTTCGCCGCTCGGCTGCGCGCGGTGCGGCGCCAGCATGATCCTGCCGTAGCGCTGCCAGCCCTGCCAGAGCCAGACGGTGGGCGCGGCGTCGCGTGGCTGGTCTTGCAGCAGGTAGGCCCAGCGCTCCATCAGGTGCGTGTCGTGGTTGAACCAGGCAAAGTAATGGTCGCCGGGGGTGAGCCCGACCCGGCCGAAGGTGAGGCTGATCTCGTCGTACTCCTTGCCGTCGACCTGCTGCGGGCCCACGTAGGAGAGGTTCACGCCGGCGTCCTTCAGCTTGTAGGGCATCAGCAGCCAGTAGGTGTCGTTGACCCACGCGGCATAGGAGCTCTCGACCATCTTGGCGCCCTTCTCACCCTCGACCGGCTTGCCGTCGATGTAGGCGGTGCCCTGCTTGGTGTTGACGTTGTCCAGCACCACGTAGCTCTCGTTGTCCTTGGTCTTGCCCTCCAGCCGGTGGCGTCCCGTCCACTTGTCCCAGAAGTGCGTACGGCGGCCGGCGAAGGTGAAGCGGATGAAATGGGTGCCGTCCCAGGCCGCCTGGCCGCCCATCGCCGCCAGCGTCGCGTCGGCGACCGCCACCGCCTTGGGATCGGAAACGCCGCCTTCGGTCGGCGGGTTCGGCGCCGCGGCGGCCTGAGGCGAGCCGCTCGCGCCGCCGGCGGGCGCCTGGGCGGCAAGGACCGCCGACAGCGGCGCGGCGAGAAGCAGCAGGGACGTCGAGAGCGTCAGGGGGGGAAGCGGTAGGCGCATCGAAGCCTCCTCATGCGGTGCTGCGGGTGGTGCGGCGCACGTCATCGGCGCGGCCAGCGCATCCTAATACACTCCCGGCTTCCAGCCATGCCGCCGCCCTGCCCTGGTAACGAACTGTGCATGGTCCCCGCCTATGACCGCGAGGCACGACGGTCGTTGCGTGCGCGACGCGGCGGAGGCGGTGCGCGGTGGAGGAAACGAAGGAGATAGAAGGAGATAAAGGAGCGCTGAGCTTGACATGCCCGCACCCGCAGGCCAGGATAAAGACTTGTCCTCAGAGGTAAACCGGCTCTCTTGCCGTCTGTTGCATTACGCTTTTTGTAAACGTCTGTGCAGCGGGCGGCAGCGGCAGATTCGAATGTGAGCAATACCACCAACCTCGACCCAGCGGTGGGAAAGGAACCATTGCGATGACTCTCCGGCTTCGGCATTCGTGGCTTTCAGCGCTCATCCTGTTCCTCGCTCTGCTCGCTCCATTCGCCGTTCCGGCCCAAGCGGCCACGGCGCCGGCCAACCTGGCGGTCGTCGATCCGACGCAGCAGGATCTGTTCGCTCAGCTCTTCCTCGAGGCCAGTGGACCGGCGAAGTCCTTCGCGCGCGACCTGCTGCCGGGGCGCGGCGACAACCACCTGGCGTGGTTCCCCCAGCAGTTCCTGGTCCCCCTGGCCAACAACGCCACCCCCGGGGCGCCCCTGCCCGGGTACCTGGTCGCCGTCAACGGGTCGGTCCAGCCGGGCCCGACCACGCTGGGGCTGGCGCAGGGGACCGGCATCGCCGCCGCGACCCAAAGCCCGTCGGGCAATGCCTGCTACATGGCGGACGGGACCACGAACAACCTTGCCGCCTACCACGTGGATGCGGAGACCAGCCTGTTCACCAACGTCGCCGGGGCGCCGTTTGCGACCGACAGCAACCCGAGCGGCGTGGCCGTCGAGCCGGGCGGGCGTTTCCTCTATGCGGTCAACGCCGGCAGCCAGAGCGTCAGCATCTATTCCGTCAACCTCACGACCCAGGCGCTGACGAAGATCGGCACGATGCCGACCAGCGCGACCCATCCGCAGGCGATCAATACGACCCGGCAGTGCGTGTTCGTGACCAACACCGGCAGCGGCGGCTACGAGGTCTTCGCGATCAACGCCGCGACAGGGGCGCTCAGCGCCGTCCCGGGATCGCCCTTCGGCTCGCACCAGGCCACCGGCGTGGTCCGCACCCCGGACGGCAACTTCGTCTACTTCAGCCCGGTCGCCCCAGCCGGCGAGATCGAAGGCTTCTTCATCGACAACGCCACCTGCGCGCTCACGGCAGTCCCCGGCTCGCCCTTCACCGCCCCGGCGGGCGCCATCATCAGGGTCAACGCGGACGAGCCGGCGCTCTACGCGGCGGGGAGCGGTTCGCTGCAGGCGTACGCGATCGATCCGGTGACCGGCTCGCTGTCGTCCCTGGGGGCGGCGTTACCCATCGATCCCGATACGGGAGCCATGGACGTCGGACCGAAGGGCCTGCTCCTGTTCCTGTCGGACCTCTCCAACCACAAGCTGCGCTCCGTCTCTCTCGATCCGGCGACCGGCGCCCTCAAGGCGAGCACCGCGCCGACCGCCGGTCCTGCCGGCGTGCAGTCGATGCTGCTGATCAACGAGAACGGCGGCCAGCTCATCGGCCAGGGGATTGCCCAAAACCGCGCCAACCGCACGCTCGGCGGCGCGCCGCCCTACACCCTGGCGCTCATCGGCGGCGCCTTGCCGGCAGGCTTGTCGATCGACTCCACCGGCAAGATCACCGGCACGCCGACGAACCTGGGCCAGAGCAGCTTCGCGGTGCGCATCACGGACGCGGTCGGCGCCTCGGTCTCGGAGCTGCGGACCCTCGAGGTCATCGCCCCGCCGGCCGCTCCCGCGGCCCCCAGCAACCTGACGGCCGCCGTCGTCTCGGCATCGCAGGTCAGGCTCAACTGGCAGGACAATGCCGGCCAGACCGCCGCTTTCAGCGTTGACCTCTCCCAGGATGGCGGACCGTTCGTCGAGGTCCAGGCGGTCAAGCCGCAGACCACCACGGCGCTCATCACCGACCTGTCGCCTGACACCAGCTACACCTTCCGCGTCCGCGCCTTCAACGCTGCCGGCGGCGCACAGGATACGACCACCGCGACGGTGATCACTCCGGCGCTGACGCCGGCCGCCTGCACGGCGAGCGCGACCGGCCAGTGTCTGCTGGACGGCAGGTTCCTCGTCGAGGCGCTGTTCCAGGACGGCAACGGCAACGCCGGGCTGGCGAACGTGGTCCCGATCACCACGGACACCGCCTATCTTTGGTTCTTCAGCTCCACCAACGTCGAGGTGGTGGTGAAGCTCGTCAACGGCTGCGGGCTTGGCAACCATTTCTGGGTCTTTGCCGGCGGCCTCACCAACGTGCACGTCATCCTCCGCGTGACCGATTCGCTGACCGGCGCGGTGCGCTACTACGAGGTCCCCTACGGGCCGCCTTTCACTCCGATCCAGGACACCAACGCGTTCGGCACCTGCGCCGCGAAGGCGGCCGCGGATGCGGATGAGGCGGCCTCCGAAGCCCTGAGGCAGAGTGCGATCGCCGACGTCGACGCCCATCTCGCCGCGCTGGCGGCAGCCAATCTGGAGGCGCGGCAGGAGCCCGCGACCGGCCAGCAGCCGTGCACCCAGAACCCGACGACGATGTGCCTCAACAACAGCCGCTTCCAGGTCCAGGCGACGTTCAACGCCGGCGCCTCGGGCAGCGGCTCGGCCCAGGCCGTCCGGCTGACCTCCGATACGGGGTACCTGTGGTTCTTCAGCTCGAGCAACGTCGAGGCGATCGTCAAGGTGCTCAACGGCTGCGGCTTGAACGGCAGCTACTGGGTTTTCGCGGGCGGCCTGACCAACGTCGCGGTCACGCTCACCGTGACAGACACCCAGAGCGGCCAGTCGCGGCAGTACACCAACCCTGCCAACACGACGTTCCAGCCGATCCAGGACACGTCGGCGTTTTCGACCTGTCCCTGATGGGACCGGTGCCGGTCAGGGGAGACGGCGGTAAGGGATCAGTGATGCGGCGGGCTGACGAACTCGATCATCAGCTCGCTCCATGAAGGCATCGGCACGCCGTTCCGGGTCGCGGCGAGGAAGCGGGCCTTCCTCGCCGCGGCGACGGCCGCCTCGTTGAACCCCAGGTTCGAGGAATCCCCTTCCTTGACCCTGACGTCGGCCACGTTGCCGCGCTCGTCCACCAGAACCGCCAGCCGCACCGTGGGGCTCTTGCCGGTGCCGCGTGCCGCCTCGGGATAGATCGCATCGGGGATCTCGAGCGGCTCGGCGGCCTCCTCGCCGGGCCCCAGCCGCGCCGGCGCAGTGATCGAGGTGTCCGGGGGCCGGGGACCCCGGGCCGCCGCGCCGGCAGCCGCGGGCGCCGGCGGCGTTCTCCTGCCGGCGGCTGAAGAAGACGGTTTGGCGGGAGCCTGGCCGTCCGTGCGGCCAGGGGTGCCCTGCGGCACGCCCCGCCGGTCCGCCGGAGCCTGCGTTTCGTCCGCCGCTGCCCTGGTGGGCGCCGCGGGCGCCGGGGCCGCGGTCCGCGCCGGAGTGGCCGCAGGCTGCGCCGCCGCGGCGCGCGCCGCCTTCGCCGCCGCCGCTGCCGCCGAGGGCGCTCGCGCAGGCGCAGCCGCCGTTTGCGAATGGCGGTGCCACCAGGCGCCGCCCGCAAGCATTCCGGTCACCAGGAGCAGGGCTCCGGTCGCCCACGCCCAGGCCGTGCGCCCGCCGGTCCGCGCCGCCGGGCCGCCGGCCGCGGACCGGGCGGCTCGAGGTGGACCCGAGCGCTGAAGCGGCCTGGCTTCCCAAGCTTCAGCAGCCTGCGCCGGCGCCGCCTCGGAGGAAGGTGACGGCGGCTGGGGCGGGGCCGCGGGAAGTGCCGCCGCGAGGGGCGCCGCCACGGGCGCCGCCGTGGGTGAGAGAGTCGCGGGAGCGGCCGGCATCGTGCGGCGGGCAGTCAGCGGCAGGGTATCGTCGAGCGCCGTGCCCGCACCCGGTGGTGGCGGCGGCGGCGGCGATCCCGCCGGCAAGGGCGGCGCCGGGGTGGTCTCGGGGGCGACCAGGCGGGGGTCCCAGTGCAGGTGCGAGCCGGCGTGCGCCGCGGGAGACGGGGTGATCCCCGCCACGAACTGTCGATCCAGCAGCGCCTGGCTCGAGCCGGCCGGAGCCGGCGCCGACCCGTTTGCCGTCTTTCCCAACGCCGGCTGGAGCACCGCGTCGAGGTCCCCGGCCTGGACCGGAATGCGTTCCTGAAGCGGTGCCAACGCGCGCGCGAAGTCGGCGGCGCTCGGGAACCGCTCGCCCGGCGTCTTGGCCAGCGCGCGCAGCAGGATCGGGCGCAGCTCGGCAGGAAGCGTCCCGTGGGGATCGCTTGCGGCGAAGTCGAGCGGCGGCCTGAACAGGTGCCCGGCCATGTAGGAGGCCGGGTCGTTCCCGGCCACCGGGCACTGCCCGGTCAGCAGCTCGTACAGCACGACGCCGAAGGAGTAGAGGTCGCTGCGGTGGTCAATCTCCTGGGTGCCGAAGTGCTCCGGCGACGCGTAGCGCGGCTTGCCGAGGAAGATCCCGGTGGTGGTGGCCGCCCCTTCGCCGGCGAGCACCTTGGCGATCCCCAGGTCGATCAGCTTCACCAGCGGTTCGCCTTCCACGCCCCGGGTGAGCATCAGGTTGTCCGGGGCGATGTCGCGGTGGACCAGGCCATGCCGGTGCAGATACCCCATGGCGCGCAGCGCCTGGGACGCCACCTCGAGGGCCAGCCCCAGCGGCGGCGGGCCGCCGGTTCTGAGCACGTCTTCGAGCGTGAGCCCGGCGATGTGCTCCATGACGATGAAGGCCTGGCCGTCGTCGGCCACCGCGAAGTCGTGCAGGACGGCGATCGAGGGATGGCGCAAGCGGATCGCCATCCTCGCCTCGCGCAGAAAGCGGTCGGAGAGCTCCTGGCTCTGCTGGAGCGCCGAGCGGATGACCTTGATGACGCGGATCTCGTCGAGGAAGCGGTGGCGGACCTTGTAGACCGCCCCCATGCCCCCCTCCTTGATCTTCTCGAGGATCTCGTACTTCCCTTCGAGGTGTCGCTCCAGGAGGGCCATCGCAGGCCTTACCGCCTGATCCCGAGTCGGTCCGAAGACATGTTGGTATTGTGACACCACGAAGCCCGCGACCGTAAATTGCCCTGGCCCTCGGCGCCGGCCAGCCCCCAAAACATGGTACGCTGACTCACTACAAGTTCACGTCGTGCGCTTGGCTTGTTGCCGGCCGTCGGTCTGGTCAACCCCCTGCAGGCTCGACTCACCCGGATTTCATGCGGAGCAAAAGCATGATTGCCTCCGATCGTCAGGCAACCCGCGAAGTGGCGCCAGCCGGCAAGACGGGGGAGCTGGCCCTGCTCGCGACGGCGATGTTGCTCTGCGCGGCGTGCGCCGCGACGATCTACCTGTTGCGCGACGAGGACGCTTTCATCTACTACCGCTATGCCCTCAACTGGGCCCGGGGCCTGGGGCTGGTCTTCAACGTCGGCGAGCCGGTCGAGGGTTACTCGAGCCCGTGCTGGATGTGGATCGTCGGCTGGGTCGCGAAGCTGGGATGGACCCTGCCGGTGGCGGTGCCGGCGCTGGGGATCGGCTGCGGGGTCGCGACGGTCGGGGCGACCTGGCGGCTGGCCGGGCACATGGGGCTCGACCGCTTCGGCCGCCTGGCGGCGGCCGGTGGGCTGGCGCTCTCGTATCCATTTCTCTACTGGTCCCGAAGCGGTCTCGAGACCCCCCTGTTCTCGCTGTTGCTGGTTTTGACCGCGGAACTCTACCTGGCAGCCCAGTACCCCCCGCCGGCCGATCCCGCGCGGCGGTCGCGGCTGCAGCTTACGGGCGGCGCGGCGCTGGCGCTGGTCAGCCTGGCTCGGCCGGAGGGGATGCTGTTGGTGCCGCTGGTGATGGCGGACCGCCTGACCGACCGCCGCGACTGGCGCGGCGCGGTCCGCTACCTGGTGCCGGCGGCGGCCGGTTACGGCGCCTACCTGTTGTGGCGCTTTCATACCTACGGCAGCCTGGTGCCCAATACCAGCGTCAAGCTCTACCCGATGCTCGCCGGGAGGGCCGCGGGTCAGCTCGCCGGCTACTGGATTCAGCTCGGCCTGCTGCCGCCGCTGCTGCCTTTGCTCTTCCTGCTGGACAGGCGGCAGCAGGACAGCCGGCGCCGGGCGCTGAGCTTCCTGATCGCCGTCGTGGGTCTCTTCGCGGCCTTCCACCTGGTTGCCGGCGGCGAGTACCGCGGCGAGTTTCGCTACCTGGTGCCCACGTTGCCGATCCTGCTGGTGGCGCTCTGGTGGTCTGCCGAGCGCCTCGAGCTCAGGTGGTGGAGCGAGCGCCGCCCGTTCGCGTCCGTGCAGGCGCGGCTCCTGCTGGTGGTATTGCTGCTGATTTGCTCGGTGGCACGGATCGGCCAGGACCTGCCGAAGGCAAACGAGTGGCCGCAGCTGCGCAAGCAGTGGACCGAGCAGGTCGACGACCCCTCGGATTGGCGGGTCATCGCCTCCCGCTGGCTGGCCGACAAGCTGCCGGACGGCGGCGTCGTCGCCGTCGGGCAGATGGGAAGGATCCCCTACTACCTGGCGGCCGGCGGGTGCGACGTCGCGTTCGTCGATACGCTCGGGCTCGTGGACCGGCAGGTCTCGGCCATCTATCGCCTCGACCACAAGCTGGGCGCCCTGGCGCGGGGCCTCGCGGCCGGCGGCTCGCTGGCGCAGGCGCTCGAACAGGGGCGGCGAGAGCGCCACACGGAGTTCGCCGGCCACGTCCTCGGCCGGCATCCCGATCTCATCCTGATCGAGATCGGCCTGGCGGTATCGCGCCGGATGCAGGCCCTGATGGAGAGTCCGGCCTTCAAGGAATGCTACCGCAAGGTCGCCGACGTGCCTGACGACGAGCCGATGATCTGGGTTTACGCGCTGCAGCGAGGGCGGGAAGGTCGGTGCGGCGCCAACCCCCGGCAGGTCCAGGCTCCGGCGCGCCCGATCGCGTCGGCCTCGGCGACTCGATAAACCTCCATTGCGCCGCGAGGGTCCTGCGAGGCGCGAGGGTGCGCGCCTGCCCCAAAGGCCCCAGTGGCGCCAATGTGGCCCATGGTGCCAACGCACGGGAGCTCCTGCGCGTACAAGAGGGTACACGGTAAACGATGGCCCTGGGTGGTGCCCGAGGTCGTCCGGAGGCAAGAATGCAGCGTCTTCCAGACAGGCAGCGGTCGAGACCGCGGCGGGGTCGTGCGGCCGCGATCGCGGCAGCGCTGGCGGTTGCCGTCGCGCTGGCCGCCGCCAGGCCGCTGAACGCCGACCTGGGCCGCTGGACCGTGATAGGTCCATACGTCGCCGACGTGACCTCCCTGGCGATCGATCCCAAGCACCCTTCGGTCCTGTACGCGGCGACCAACGGCGGCGCGGGGGTATGGAAGAGTGCCGACGGCGGCGCCAACTGGACGCCGATCCATGAAGGGATTCCCCGGGATCAGGGGCAGGCCACGGCGATCGCCGTCAATCCGCTGCACCCTGCGATCCTTTTGCTCGCGATCGGCTCGGGCATCTGGAAGAGCGTCAACGGTGGCGCTGCCTGGACGCCGAGCAGCCAAGGTCTCGAAGACCTGTACGTCCGCTGGCTGGTCATCGACCCACAAGACCCGCTGACGACCTACGCGGGCGCCGGCGGCGGCGTTTACAAGAGCATCGACGGCGGCGCGCATTGGGCGCCGGCGCAGAATGGACTGCCGCAGGGAGTTCCCGAGCAGTTCATCGTCGCAGCCCTGGCCATCGACCCCAGCGCGCCCGGCACGCTCTACGCCGCGCTCGAGAGCGGCGGCGTCGGCGTCTACAAGTCGATCGACGGTGGCGCCAGCTGGTTGCCGGCGGGCTCGCCGCCGCCGCTGTCGGGACTGCGCGCCATCGCCGTCGACCCGCGCTCGCCGCGGACCGTGGTTGCCGGCGGCGGCACCGGCATGTGGAAGACCGTGGATGGCGGTGCTACCTGGACGCGCATCAACCAGGGGCTGCCGGACAGGGTCTCCGTGAACGCGCTGTCGATCGACCCGGGTCCGGCGCGCGCTCTTTACGCGGGCACCTACTCAACCGGAGTCTGGAGGAGCCGCGATGGGGGAGCGACCTGGGAGGCCGCCAGCCAGGGGCTCTCGGACCCTGATGTGCAGGCGCTGGCAGTCGATCCCGCGGGCTCCGGCGCCCTCTACGCCGGCACGTCGAGCCTCACGGCGCTGGGAGGAGTGTTCAAGACCGGCGATGGCGGCGCCAGCTGGTCGGCGGCAGTCCATGGTCCCTCGGCCGTCTTCCTCTACGACCTCGAGGTGGGCCCGGTTTCCGGCGACACGCTGTGGCTCGGCACCGAGCAGCTTGGGCTGCTGGTCAGCCGGAACGGGGGCGGCAGCTGGAGCGCTGTCGGCGGACTGCCGAAGCTGTTCGAGATCCGGGTCGTGCTCGATCCGCTGGCGCCGGCAACCCTGTACGCCGGCGGCATCGTGGCATTCGGCGCGCTCACCACGTTCTTCCGCAGCAGCGACGGTGGCGCCGCCTGGGCGCCGCTGCAGACGCCGCAATGCATCGGCTCGCTGGCCGTGGACCCCCAGGACGACGACATCCTCTATGGCGCGGGTTGCTTCGGAATCCTGCGCAGCGCCGATGGCGGCGCCAGCTGGACTGCCGCGGCGGCTGGCGACCTGGCCGGGGCAGACGTCAACGTGGTGATCGATCCCCTCACGCCGGCGACGGTCTACGCCTTTGGCGTGCTCCCGCAGTATCGGCAGCCCGGCCTGCCGCGGCTCTACAAGAGCCTCGACCGCGGCATCACCTGGATGCAGATTGCCCCTGCTCTCGGCTCGATCAGCCGGCTGCGGGTCGATCCCCGTCTCTCCGGCACCTTGTACGCTCTGATCGCCGGACAGATCTGGAAGACCGCCGACGGCGGCGCCTCCTGGTCCGCGGCCTACTCGCCACCGGACCCCACGGGTCTCGGCGTGTCCGAGATAGCGATCGCGCCCACCACGCCCTCGACGGTATACGCCGTGCTGGGGTACGAGAGGCCGGTGCGCAGCGCGGACGGCGGCATCACCTGGAGCGCCGTCTCCTCCGCCGGCCTGGGTGACACCGTCGGAGAGCTGGTCGTCGATCCCCAGGACCCGGGACACCTCTTCATCGCGTCGGACCTCGTGGCGTCCATGACCGAGCCGCCGGCGTGCGCGCCGGGGCCGGCGGCGCTCTGCCTGAACGGCAGTCGCTTCCAGGTCGGCGCCGCCTGGCGGACGGCGCAGGCGAGTGGCGCCGCACAGGCGATGGGTCTGACTCTGGATACCGGCGCCTTCTGGTTCTTCGACGCCGCCGACCTCGAGCTGCTGGTCAAGGTGCTGAACGGCTGCGGCGTGAACGGCCACTATTGGGTCTTCGCCGCGGGCTTGACCGACGTCGCCGTCACCCTGACCGTCACCGACAGCGCGACCGGCCAGGTCAGGACCTACACCAACCCGCAGGGAGTCCCGTTCGCGCCGCAGCTGGACACGGAGGCTTTCGCCGCCTGCCCGTGAAGCCCAGGGCGCACTCGAGGCGCTTCGGCGTCTGGCTCAGCGGTGCTTCCTAGCGAGGTCGGCCGGATTCACTCCCTTACGTAGCCAAAAGGCGCGGAAATTCGCTTCGTCCCAGACCTCCCGCTGCTGCTTTGCCTCCTCGATCGAGCGGTGGCGATAGACGCCGGGAGGAAAGTGTAGCGGGCAAGTCTCGGCGGCGAACCGCCAGAGGCGGTCGATGGCTTGCCACAACGCGGGATCTCCAGGCTCTCGCCAAAGGGAGTCCTCCATCGCTTCGAGGCTGCGGAACTTCCGTACCGGCATCAATCGTCCTCCAGGTTGAAACGACGCCGGAGCATCTCGGCGTCGCCCCAATCCTTCGCTCGGACCGTGCCCTTCTTCATCCGGTAGAGAGTAACAGGCGCCAGCCAGGCCTAGGGGATGGTGCTGATCCGGATCGCGGCGGCGACGATGGGCTTGGCCCAAGGCGGGGTGGAGCTCAGGTCGAGCGGAGCCACGATCTTCCCGCGCCTCATGTGGAGAATGAGCACCGGGGCAGGCACGCCGCCCATGTCGGGATCTGCGTCGCCGCTGTTGTCGTAGACCCGCAGCTCCGTCAGCTTGGGCAGGAGACGAATCAGGTTGAGGCGGCTCGTCTCCCAGCGCCTACGGATATCCTCCTCGGGTATGTCGTGTCCGCCCCGAGCGACCCGGGCGCGAACTCGTGCGAGATGGAGCTCAGGGCTGCTCAGGCCCACGTACCAGATGCGTACTTCGATGCCGAGCGAAGCCGCGCTGGCGAGAAGAGCCGGAATCGAAGTCGCCCCAAGGGTTGACTCGAAGGCGAAGTCGAGCCGGTCGGCGATCGAGCGATCCAGGAGCCGCTTTCCGAGGTGCCAGGCAGCGCTGTTCGCGTCAGCCTGGGTCATGCGGGGATCGGCGGAGCATATCCGCCGCGCGGCCTCGTCCGGGTTGAAGTAGTCCGCGCCGGCTTCGCGCAGCATGGCGCCGGCGATGCTGCTCTTCCCGGCTCCGTTCGTCCCAGCTAGGACGTAGATTCGGGGGGACCGGTCAGCCACGCTTCTTCGCCGCCGCCACCGCGGCCCTGCCGAGCCGCGAGGGCGTGGCGTTGAAGGCGTCGGCCATTCCCTTGCGCGCTGCCGGTGTCTGCATGCGGGCGAGCAACTCGTCGAACTCGGTAGTCAGTGTATCGAGCGTCCGCTCGCCGGCCGCGACCAGCGCCTCGAATTCGTCGATTGAGAGCAGCACCGCCTTCGGGGCGTCGTGCCGTGTGATTGCGACGGCACCTTTCTCGACGGCGGTGTCGAGGACGCGGCCGAACTCGTTCTTGGCCTGGGTAGCCGTGAAGATCGGCATCGCGGCCCGTTCGCCCCATCGATTGTGGAACGTTGATTTAGCCATAGTGGCTATTATAGACAATTTGCACGAATGCGTCTACCAGAGGCGAATGCGCGAGTCCGGTCGAGGTGCGGACCGATCCGAGGGGGGCCGGTTTCCCGGTTCCCCCTCGGTGTCGAGTCATACGATCGAAGCGCTCAGGAAGCGCTCAGGTAGCGCCAGGGTGGCGATCGAGCAGCCTTCGCGAGCTGCCGCTCCCGCGCCGGCTTATTTCCTCTGCCGCTCCGCCTTCCCTTCGCGCCGCTCCCGCTCATTGCCGCGCCGCTCCCTGGCTTCCTGGTCGTCGTCGCCGCGGGTTACCTCCTTGACCTCCCGCTCCGGCTCTTTCTTCGCCGACGACGCGAGCCGGTGGACGGCGTTCTGCAGCCTCTTGATCTCGTCTCTGAGCTCTCGGATCTCGGGCTCGACCCTTGAATCCTTCTCGCCATGGCAGGCGCTTTCTTGCTGGCAGCACTCCCGGCAGCAGCACTCTCGCTCGCGCCCGTCCTCGCAGCCGCACGGCTTGCTCCTGCGGCGATGGCTCAGGTCCACGCAATGGGAGCTGATGCCGTTGGCGACGACACACAGATCGTAGTTCCCGTGCGGCACGTGTGGCGCGACGAAGCGGACTGATTGCAGGGAGCTTCCGGTCGCCACGCCCATGGTGCTGAAGTCATAGGTGCGGCAGTAGTACACCTGGCCGCTCAGGCTGTCGCGCAGCCGCACGAGCGGGAAATTGGTGGCGCAATAGCAGTCGTCGCCGTAGATGTTCGCCTGCGACAAGCCGTTCAACCGCGTCCCCTTGAGCAGGTAGTTGCCCGCGCCCAGGGGAACCACGGCGGAGATCGTGGGCCGCCAGGCGTCGTGCGGACCGCCGCTGGGCGTGTAGCATTGAATGTCGTCCGCCCGCGCGCTGAATAG
>DATKFK010000250.1:0-6454 GCA_035544375.1 Thermoanaerobaculia bacterium | reverse complement strand
ACATTGGGCAGCTCAGCTAAGGCGGAACATTCTCTCGCACGGGAGGGAGGCGCCGAGCAGCGACTACTACTTCGTAGCGACTCCCGATCGCCTTTACCTGTGGAGGCGCGCCGAGGGGGCAGCACCCGACGCGCCGCCCATTGCCATCGAAGCAGGAGCGATCTTCTCTCCCTATTTCACGAGAGCCGGCGTCCCGCCTGAGGATGCCAGCTCGCCGGCATTCGAGATGGTGGTGGCCGCTTGGCTATCGGACATTGCGCGATCCGAAGAGGTACGCGCAAAGTCTGGCGCTGAAGCCCCATCTCTCGTCGAGTCTGGATTCCTCGAAGCGATCAAAGACGGGCAAATCGCGTACGACACGGCCGCGTGATCGCTTACGTAGAATCGAATTTCGTTCTCGAGCTGGCGTTGTTGCAGGCATCGCATGCGAGCTGCGAGGCCATCCTGCGACTCTGCGAGGAAGGAAGTGTGCAGCTTGTGGTCCCCGCCTTCTCTCTCGCAGAACCCTACGAGACGTTGGGCAGGCGGCAAGCTCAGCGCAAGCAGCTAAGGAGTCGGCACTGAATAACTGACTCATAGAGCAATTCCGACACCCCCGAGAAATCAAGGCGAGCGAAAGCGAACATGCGCCAGTTATTTCGTGGCATAGCCTAAAAAGGGCGGTCGAGGTAGAATTCGAGCAGCTTGCCCGCACCTCGTCATACACCCAGCGGCTCAGCGACTTCGGAGAGCTCACCTCCATCCTCATCGATAGTGCTCATGAAGAGATAAAGCGTCTCGATGAGGTGAGCGCGAGGCTTCTCCAGGTGGCCGAAGTACTCCCCATGGACAGCTCGATTCTCGCCGCGGCCGCTCGTCACCGAGCAGCCGGTGCACTCTCTCCGCAGGACGCCGTCGTTTATGCGTCGATCCTGTCACACCTCGACTCTGCCGGTGCACCCACCGCGAGCTGCTTTTTAAACGCCGACAGGCGGGATTTCGACGACCCGGACATCGTAGAGAAGCTGGCAAGCCGCCAGTGCAAGCTGATCCCTCGATTCGATCACGGACATCAATACCTCCTTCACTCTCGATCATCGCCTTAAGGGCTCGCTCGCCGAGTGCTCCCCCGCCACGCGCACAACCACTTCCGAGCGCTTACGGCAACGCCCAACGGTCCTTGTCGCGGCTGAAGCGCAACTCAGGCACGAGTCCATGGTCGAGGCTCGCAACCGGAAGCCGATGAGCCCCAACCCTGGACCGCTCGCGGTCGTTCAGGCGCGCACGCGACAGACGACACACGCCCCTCGGGCGCTTCGCCGGTCTGGATTCCTGCAACCTCGCCCTGCTGTGCCCTGCGGTTCGCCAGTGTGGCGACGCTGAGCAGGTGCCAGGCCCTCCACCTGCATCGCCGCCGCCACCTTCATCGAGCTTCCAGGCGGCCTGGTCACCGGCAGAGACTCGACCATCCCTCGGGAGACCGGGTTCCACCTGTGCCATGTCGGCCGTTCTCAGTTTCCAATGCCGCGATCTTGCCTGCCGCATCACCCTCGACCGGGGGAGGGGGACGGCGCTGCCGTCTGCCCGGCGGCTGGCGGCAGGGTAGCGTCGCAGCCTGCCGGCAGCGCCACGGCCCGGCGAGCCGCCCCGGCCGCCCCGGCGCCGCCGTCGGCGCGCCAGGAACCCGCGCTCGCTCCACATTCAATCGCAAGCTGTCGTAGCGCAGCGTAGACCTCCGAAGAAAGCCGCGAAGGGGGCCAAGCACGGAACTCTTGGCCTTCTATGTGGCCCCCTTCGGGGAAACAAGCCCATTGAGGGTACATAGCAGGATCAACAAGGTGCCACAGGGTGAAATCGAGCGTAATTGGGCGTAATCGGGCGGAATTGGACGGCAAGGGCAACAACGGACAACAACGCACAATAGATCACGATCGATTTTAACATCGCGGCATGCAGGGTTCTTGACAAGCGATGCATGTCGTGTACAGTACCAGCGTATTGAAACCGGGTGCGCGAGGCGCCCAACTGTCGCAAAGCCGCGCGCCCTTCCGCTGCGGGATCTGCCTGCGCAGTTCCCATCCACACCCGCAGCGCCGCACCCGTCCATGAGCCGCCCAACTCGCCTGCACCGGCGAGCGCAAGAGGCGGCAGGCTCGACGGGCCGGGGCGCGGGTTGCTCCGTCCTTTCGGATCGAGCGCCTGATGTCCTCATCGCAACGGACTCCGGCGCGACAGTGCACGCTGCTCGGTGGTGCCGGCCGGCCCACGGTGGTCGTGGTGTCGGCGGGCGAAGGGAGGTGCTGCGCAGGGGCAAGCGAATCGGCGGTTTCAACGACCTTCTCACGGCTCTGTGTTCGCCCTCGACACCAACCTGTGCACCGGCAGTCCCGGTGCCGCTTCCGTACCGAGGTTCTCAGGCACCATGTCCAACCTGTTGACCACTGATCAAGCAGCCGAGCGCTGCAATCTCTCCCCACGCACCCTCGAGAAGTTCCGCGTCGTTGGCGGCGGCCCTATTTTCGTTCGGCTCAGGGGCTCCGTCCGCTATCGGCTCGAAGACCTCGATGCCTGGGTCGCCGCCAACCGCCGCCGCACGACCTCCGACGATCACGATCCGAAGCGGCCGCAAGGAGGCGCTCCTGAACCGCCCACAAGCTGAGGCCCGCGCTCGGATCATGTCTCCCGACGCCACCACCCTCGCGGCGATCGAGCGTGCCCTCGCGGCGCGGCACGGTCGCCGCGAGGGGCGCGAGCTGCGCTTCCTCTGCCCGGCGCACGACGACCGTCATCCCTCGGCGCGCTGGAACGCCGCCGACGCGGTCTGGTGCTGCGACGCCTGCAAGGCCGGTGGCGGCTGGCGCGACCTCGTCGCACGCCTCGGCATCGATGCTCCCCCTGGGGGAGACCTCCCAGCCGAGGCCGAGGCGGTCTACGACTACCGCGATGCCGCCGGGTGTCTGCTCTTCCAGGTGCTGCGCAGGCCGGGCAAGTCCTTCGCCTGCCGCCGGCCGCACCCGGGGGCCGGCTGGGTGTGGAGTCTCGCCGGTGTCGAGCGCGTCCTCTACCGCCTCCCCGAGGTCCTGGCCGCCGTCGGCGCCGGCGATCCCGTCTTCGTCGTCGAGGGAGAGAAGGACGCTGACCGCGTCGCCGCTCTTGGCCTCGCCGCGACCACCAACCCCGGCGGCGCCGGCAAGTGGCGTTCCTCGTACAGCGCCACGCTGCGCGGCGCCCGGGTGGTGATCGTGCCCGACCACGACGCCACCGGCCGCCGCCACGCCGCGGCGGTCGGCGCCGCCCTGGCCGGGGTCGCCTCCGAGGTGCGCTGGCTCGGGCTCCCAGGCCTGCCTGACAAAGGCGACGTGTCCGACTGGATCGCCCGCCGCGAGCGCGAAGGTGCCGACGCTGGCGACATCGGCGGCGACCTCTTACAGCTCGCCGCGGCGGCGCCACCTGCGGCCGAGATGGCCGCGCTCGAGGCCTCGGGCGCCTCCGGGGCGGCCGGCCCCCTGGCGCTGCGGTCGTGCCGTCTGGTGGACGTGCAACCCGAGTCCGTCGCCTTTCTCTGGCCCCCGTACCTGCCGCTCCGCAAGCTGACGCTGCTCGAGGGAGATCCCGGCCAGGGCAAGAGCTGGGTCACGGCCGCGATCGCCGCCAGCGGCTCCCGCGGGCGGGGCCTCCCGGGCATGGGGAGCTTCGAGCCGTTCCGCTCGCTGTTCTTCAGCGCCGAGGACGGCATGGCCGATACCTTGCGGCCGCGCCTCGGCACGCTCGGCGCCGCCCTCGAGCTGGTCTACGCGCACGACCAACCCCTCTACCTCGACACGCCGCAGGGCATGGCCGAGCTCGAGCGCGAGATCGCCGGGCGCCAGCCCCGCCTGGTCATCATCGACCCGGTGATGTCGTTCGTCGGCGCGCGCACCGACGTCTACCGGCCCAACGAGGTGCGGGCGGTGCTCGCGCCGCTGGCCAAGCTCGCCGCGGCGCACGGCTGCGCCCTCCTCGCCTTGCGCCACATCACCAAGAGCAAGGGCGGCAAGGCCATCTATGCCGGCCAGGGGAGCATCGACTTCACCGCCACCGCCCGATCGGTGTTGCTCGCCGGCTCGTCGCCCCAGGACGCCGGCGAGCACGCGCTGCTCCACATCAAGTCCAACCTCTCGGCCCTGGGGCCGCCCCTCGGCTACCGGGTGGAGGAGGGTGGCTTTTCCTGGACGGGCGAGAGCCGGCTCACGGCCGCCGACCTCTTGGCGGCCGAGGTCGCGGGCGAGGAGCGCGCCGCCGGTGACGAGGCAGCCGCCTTTCTGCGGGAGCTCCTCGCCGACGGCCCCCTGCCGGCCCGCAAGGTCTTCGAGGAGGCGAAGAAGGCCGGCATCGGCGAGATCACTCTGCGGCGGGCCAAGGCGCGTGTGGGAGTCGTCGCCCAGAAGGTAGGCTTTCAGAACGGGGCGCAGTGGTTGTGGAGCGATCCTTCAACCCTCCGAAGGCGATCATGACCCCACGAAGACGATCATGCCCGGAACCAAATCATCTTCGGCGCCGATGATCATCTTCGATGGCGACAGGTGCCTCTTTAGGCGCTCCGGTCCGCCAGGCTTGGTGCCACGGATCCAGCGTTCTACCAGCAACTCGCCCGTGCAAAAACACTGAGCCTGGCTCCGCCGTGATCGCTCGCATCGCCAACCGCACCCGCGACCGCACCTCCGCGTGCCCCCTCGCTCGACCAGTCTACCGACGCCGGGATGCCCGGGCGTCAAGGCTGCCCTCGCTGCGCTCGGCGGCTTCGCCGGCCTTGACCCCCGGGCACCCGCCGTGGTGACCGTTGCACATGGCGAGGGGGGGGGAACGGCCGGTTCAGGAAAGGAACAGGTAGGGCGCTCAGCTCGGGGCACCCGCCGCGGCGCACCCGGCCCGCCCGGGGTGGGGGAGCGGCCTTCCCTCGACCAGACTCCTGGCCGCTGGCCCCGCCAGCCTTTGCAAGGTCCAGCTCCTGCGCCTGACCGCTGGGGCCGCGGGCCGAAGGCAGCGCCGGGAGCGCCGCTCGCCTAGAGCGCGGCCGCTGCCAGCTGGTGCAGCCGTGCGCTCCGAGCCGCACAGTGCCGCAGGTGTCCCGCAAGCGCCGGCGCTGAGCTGAAGCTCCTGCCGCAGCCCTCCGGGCAGGCCCGCGGCTCAGCCAGCCGCTCGGCCGGCAGGCCAGCGCCGCTCCTGCTGCGAGCCTGCCGCTTCGCTCGCTGCCCGCTGCCGTTGCCGCTGCTGCCGCCGGCAGGCTGCCGCTCGCTGCGAGCGCGCTCGAGCCGCAGCGCTCCCAGCTCGCGCCGTGCCTCGTCGCGCTGCTGCAGCACCTCCGCGAGCTCGCGCGCATGGCTCCGCTCGGCAGCCGTCCGCTCGCCCGCCGCAGCGGCAGCGGCCAGCACGCAGCCGGCAGCGGTCAGCTCGTGCGCCAGCGCAGCGAGCAGCGACCAGCACCAGATGAGCGATGCGCTGCCCAGCAGCTGCGGGAGGCTCCTGCCGCTCATCCGGGCAGCCACCAGCGGCACGACCAGGCCGCCGGTCGAGACCAGCACGAGGAGCCAGACCGCGAGCAGCCCGGGGCGCCAGCGCCGGACCGTGGCGATCGCATGCGCGAGATAAAGGTTGCCGCCGGTGAGCACGAGCGCGGTGCCCACGCCGGCCACGACCAGGAGCGCGCGCTCCGTGGCGGCGCTCACCGGCTGCATGTCGGCGGCCAGCACCGCGAGCACCAGCCGCGGCGCCTGCACCAGGATCGCCGCCAGGGCGACACTCACTCCCAAGGGTACGGCCCGCGGGCGATTCGGCGCCTGGATCGTCTCGGTCATGATCGATCTGGTTTTCTATCACTGTTCAGTATACGTCACGTGGTTCGGCATGTATCATCGCTCTCGTCATG
The DNA here is from genome assembly GCA_035544375.1 of Thermoanaerobaculia bacterium. Taxonomy (GTDB): domain Bacteria; phylum Acidobacteriota; class Thermoanaerobaculia; order Multivoradales; family UBA5704; genus JASLEW01. The sequence goes on along the minus strand of DATKFK010000250.1, from coordinate 570 downwards.
TTGCCTTTATATTCACGCTGCCTTGCGACAGATCACTTTATATTGCGACCGGCTACGCCAGCCTGCGCGGCGTCCGCCGGCCCGCGCGTCGCCGCGACACCCCGCGGCCGCGCGGCCGTGGGGCAGTGGTCGCGCCCACACCGGGGGAGAGGAGCTGAGAGCAAGAGAGCCGCCTGTTAACTTCGTTAACAGGCAGGGCATTCTCGCTTTCGGCTCGAATGCATGCCCGGCCCCAACGTCATCGCCTTCCGGCTCACGGCCGAGGAGCACGCGCGCCTCGCCGCGGCGGCCGCGGCGGCCGGGCTCGCTCCCGCCGGCTGGTGCCGGCGCGCCCTCCTCGAGCAGCTCGCCGCCGCCGCGCCGCCGGCGCCCGCGGCTCCCGTCGCCGCCAGCCCGGCCCCGGCCGCCGCGGCGCCGGCTGGTGGCGCCCTCGGCGCCGAGCCGCTCTCGTGCACCGTGGCCGCCCGCCTCACCCCGAGCCAGCTTTTCGACCTCGAAGCGCGCGCCAAGGGCGCCGGTGTCACCGTCGGCACCTACCTGCGGCACCTGGTGCAGGGCCAGCCGCCGACG
>DATKFK010000249.1:0-15717 GCA_035544375.1 Thermoanaerobaculia bacterium | reverse complement strand
AAGGAACGTCTAGGGTAACGCTTGCTTCCTCGGGCATGGGCATCCTCCCCAAAAGGAAGGTGAGGCAGGGAGCCTTTAAGGCGACAGCGGCGACGATTCAGAGTGAAATAATAGGTCTTGCGTTAATATGATCGCCCTGCAATAGGCACTGGCGGTATGAGGAGGACAAGGGCGGAATGCGCATGGTGGTACTGGCAGCGGGTGCTGGCCGGCGGCTGCGCCGCGAGACGGCCGGCGGGCCGAAGCAGCTCGTGGAGGTCGGCGGTCGGTCGATGCTCGACCGCCTGCTCGAGCTCGGCGCCAGCCTGCGGCTCGCGCCGCTGGTGCTGACCCGGCAGGCCCAGGCCGCGCGGTTCGAGGCGCTTGGCGTCGAGGTGCTGGTGGTCGAGGAAACCACGCACATGCTGGACACCCTGTGCCTGGCGCACCGCCGCGTGGCCGAAGACTTCGTCTGGATCGGCGGCGACACCCTGTTCGCCGACGGCGAACCGGTCCGCGACCTGCTGGCCAGCCATCGCGCCGAGCGCCCATACGCCTCGTTCCTGTACCGGCGGTCGGATCGGCACCTGGCCAAGATGTTGCCGTCGTCGCCGGTGCCGCGGGTGACCCTGACGCGCCAGGGCGACTTTCCCTTCAGCCTGCCCAACCTCGGCATCCAATGCGCGGCGTCGTTCGCGGACCTCGCGATCGAACCCCGCGGCGAGTTCGTGCAGCGGGCGCTCGACCGCGGCGAGCGCATCCTCTTTCGGGAGTACCGGGCGCCGGTGTTCGAGATCGACACCCCCGAGGACCTCGCGGCGGCGCGGCGGCACTTCTCGTGACCTTCGACCTGCTCAGCGCCGGCGCCGTCAACGGCGCGCTGGCGGCGTCGCCAGGAGGGGTGAGCACGGCGATGGCGGCGATGCTCGGCACGCCGCCCGCGGTGCTCGAGCGCATGTACGCGGTGCGGCGCCGCTACGACGCGGTGGCGGTGGGCACCGGCACGGTCGTGATCGACGACCCGACGCTGACCTCCCACCTGGCGGGTGGCAAGGTGGTCGGCGCGACGGGCGGCGCGGGCGCGTCGGCCGGCGTGGGCGGTGTGGCGGGTGCGGCGGCCGGCATGGGCGGTGTGGCGGGCGGCGGGGCGGTGCGGGTCACGCTCGACCGGACGGGCCGGATACCGCGGCAGGCGCGCATTTTCGACGGTTCGGCGCGCACCTTGGTGGGGGTGGTGGCGGCGACGCCGCGCCCCTATCTCGACTTCCTCGCGGAGCGCGGTGTCGAGGCGGTGCCATGCGGCGAGGACCGCATCGATCTCGCCGCCTTCGCCGCCGCGCTGAGCGACCGTGGCCTGAAAAGGGTGGTGGTGGAGGGCGGCGGCAGGCTCAACCGCGAGCTGCTGCGCCTCGGCCTGGTGAACCGCATCCACCTCACGCTGCTGCCCGCCGCCCTGGACTCCCGGGCCGCCAACCTCTTCGACGGCCGAGGCGAGCCGGTGCGGTTGCAGCTTCTAGGCTGCGACCGGTTGGGGGACTACCTGTTTCTGGAGTACCAGGTCATTGGCCAGGGTCGTGGTCGGGATCAGACGAACAGCACCCCTTCGGGGTGCTTGGTCAGCAGCAGGTAGAGGCCGACCACGATCAGGTCGGCGACCACGTCCGTGCGTCCAACCTCGGGCACCAGGAACTGGAAGATCAGCTCGCTGGCGGCCATGATGCCGGTTTCGATGTTGTGCAGCAGGAAGCGGTAGACCTGCTGGCAGTAGGGATAGGTGTTCATCATCTCCCGCACCGAATACATGTGCTGGAAGTCCTGGCAGACCTCCCAGACCGTCCGGTAACGGCCCTTGATCGCCGGCCGGTCGGCGGTGATGGGCCGGCCGGTGCGGGCGCGGTGCCTGGCCGCCACGTCGTAGCCCAGGTGGACGAACTGCTCGAGCGCCTCGACGTCGCGGGGCGTGGTGCGGCGCAGCACGTCGCCGGTGCGCTCGAGGAACGATTCGACGTTCTCGAAGGCGCCGGTCTCGAGATAGTCGAGCATCTGCGCCGTGACCACCGGGATGAGCATGTGGATCGGCCCGTAATTCACCTTGCCGCCCAGCCGGCCGCGGGTGCTCTCGCGCTGCGCCTCGTAGGCGAGGTCGAAGATGCAGTCCGGCTGGCGGCCGGCCGCCAGCACGCGGTCGGCGAGGTCGTAGAACTGCCAGCCGCAGTTGACCCCGGCGACCAGGACGTGCTCGGGCTTGGGGCCTAGCTGCGGCGGGCCCCAGCGCTTGCTGCCGTGCTTCTTGCCCAGCGGCGCCAGCGCCTGGCAGAGGATGACGTTGCGCAGGATCTCACGGCGTACGTCCATCGGCTCAGGGCGCGAGGGCGGCCGCGGTTGCCTGGCGCAGCGTGTCCGCGGAGCCGACCTGCTCGACCAGCGCCTCGAGCTTGCGCGCGACGCCGCCGCTCTCCAGGCGCTCGATCGCGGCCGCGACGCCTTTGGCGATCGTCGGGACGCGTCCGGTCAGGTAGAGGGCGACGCCGCTGTTGAGCGCCACCAGGTCGCGCTTGGGTCCGGTCTCCACGCCATGGACGATGCGCAGGAAGTCGTGCACGTTGCTCGCCGCGTCGCGCGGCGCCACGGCATCCGGCTTCGCGGTCTCGAGGCCCGCCTGCTCGGGGGTGAGCGTGACGTCGATCTCCTCGCCGGCGCGGAAGCCGCAGAGGCGGGTGGGGCCGCAGATCGACACCTCGTCCAACCCGTCGAGGCCGTGGACCGCCAGGGCGCTGTGGTAGCCCTGGGCGCGGAACAGCTGCGCGAGCAGATCGAGCTGCTGGACGCGGTTGATCCCGAACATGCGGTACCTGAGCTTGAACGGCGCAAACACCGGGACCATCAGGTGGTAAGGCGTGCTGATGCCCACCGCGTTGGCTGCCAGGCCCTGCCCGAAGAGCGTCAGGTTGCGGAGCTCCGGGCTGAGGAACAGCGGCGACTGGAAGGCGACGCCGATCGTCGCCAGCGCGCGCTCGAGCTGCGGCAGGGTGAGCGCCGGCACCTCGATGCCGACGGCACGCAGCACGTCGGCGCTCCCCGCCAGGCTGTTGATGCCGTAGAACGACTGCTTGGCGATGGCCAGGCCAGGCTCGCCGACCACCAGCGTCGAGAGCGTGGAGACGTTGATCTTGCGGATGCCGGTGCCGCCCGAGCTCGAGATGTCCATCAGCTCCTCGGGAAAGCGGATGGGGTAGGGGCCGGTCAGGCGGGCCATGCCGTCGAGGATCCCGAGCAGCTCGTCGAGGGTCTCGCCCTTGGTCTGGGCGGCGACGGAAAAAGCGAGCAGGCGCCAGCCCGAGGCGTCCTCGCGCAGCTGGACGCTCGCCAGCTCGGCGGTCTCGGCGCGGCTCAAGTCCTGTCTCGCCATCATCTTGCGGAGCAGACGATGCTCTTCGCTCATGCCGACGAAATCCTCCGGGTGCTTTGCAGGAACATCGCAATCCCATCATAGCTCGGGCCCTGGGCGCGGCAGACGCCGCTCGGTCGCCATGGCCGGCAGGCAGGCGCTTCGGAACGGGCGGCAGACGGCGGGCGGGCGCCGTGGACGGCGGGTGGGCGCGGCGGGGACGGGGCGTCGGGCTCAGGACGCGGGCGAGCAGGCCACTAGTTCTCGGGCTCGGCGGCGCTGGCCGCCGCCGCCGCCGAGAAGGGCTCTCGGCGCCGCTGCAAGCGCTCCCGCGGTGCCGCCGCGGCTGCCCGGCGGCGCGGTGCCGCCCGTTTCACGCCGCGGCCGCCGGCAGAGGCGCGCCGGGCGAGGCTCTCCGGCCGGCCCTGGCGCCCGGACGCTCCGGCGGGCCGCTGCTCGAGATAGGCGCCCAGCTCGAACATGGCGTCGAGGATCGAAAGCACGATCGCCCGCATCTCCTCGCCGCCGGCGCCGAGGCGGCGAAAACGATCCAGCAGCCGGTCGTCGCGCAGAGGCGGCACCGGCGTCCCGCTGCCCGTCAGCAGGTTGTCGGTGCTGACCCCGAACAGGTTGGCCATGCGCACCAGGGTGCGCAGCGACGGCTGGTGCGTGCCGCTCTCGTACTTGCTCAGCTTGGATTGCAGGATGCCCAGCCGGCTGTCGAGCTCCCGTTGAGTCCAGCCGCGTTCCTCCCGCAGGTCGCGCAGGCGAGCTCCAATCGCCCTGCTGAAGGCGCTCGGCTGCGGCCTCGACCTCCCTGCGGGTGACCCCGTGCTCTCCTTCGGCGATTTACCCATGGTGCCCGATCATGGCCGTTGAATAGCTAAAAAGTCAACAAAGCGGAATTTTTGTGCATTTGACCATGGCATTGCCGGCGTGCGCTGGAAACAAGGATCAGTGTCGCTGAACGCCGGAAGCCGTGTACCCCGTGCAGACCCGTGCCGGCGGCGACCTCGAACAACAGAAAAAGATACGAGATTTCGCACCTTGCTCGCCATTTCAGGTCTAATAGTTACCATAATAGGGCAAATGCGCAATCTGCGCAGTCGTCCGACCGTGCGGGTGATGGGCCATTGGGGGCCCGCGCTTCGCCGAAACAGTGAGGAGGTAGCATGTCTCGTTCTGCTCTGCCCCGTTGCATCGCCGTCTTCGTTCTGGTCCTGTGCCTGATCTCGCTCGCCCCGGCCTGGGCCTCCGGCAAGGCACGCCCTCCGGTTCCCAGCACGCCGGCACCGGGCGTCTCCCAGCAAGCCGGGGTGCTGGCCTCCCTTTGGAGCTGGCTCGAGGCGCTGGCGGGGAAGTCAGCCGGGGAGGGCGGCGGCCACCACATGGTCATCGACAAAGGCTGCTCCATCGATCCCAACGGTCACTGCAGCTGAGCCGTCCGGAGGGTGGCGGGGCCGAGCCGCACCCGGCAACCGGCCTCCCGTTCCTTCGCCCGCGCCGCGCCTCGACGCCCGGGGCGCGGCGCCGGGCGCGATTCGCCGTGGCCTTCCCGCGGACTTTAACTATGAGATATGAGATAATTCTGTAACAATGTGTTACGCAGGAATACCGGAGGAGGCACATTGACCGACCACCCGACGTCGACCGAGATCGCCAGGCTGGTCCGCGGCACGCTGCCTCGCGAGCGCCGCAGGCGCCTGGTGGCGCACCTGCTCGCCGGCTGTCCGCACTGCGCGCGGCTGGCCGCGCCGGCGCTGGCGTTGAACGCGGGTATCCTGGAACGGCACGTCCGGCGGGCAGCCCGCCGGGCCGCCGAGAAGGTGCAGACCCCCGAGAGCCCGGCGGCGGGCGAACCCGCGCCCCTGCCCGCGGCCGGCGCCGGGGCGATCGACGAAGCCGACCGGGGCGACCGGTACGAGCGACAGGTGGCGCGCGCCTGCGCCGCGGCGGTGCGGCAGTGGCGGGATCTCGAGCGCGAACGTGCCGCGGCGGCGGTCCTGGCCCCCGCCGCGGCGGTCGTCGATAGCGGCCAGGCGGCCGCGGAGCCGCCGCCGCGGCGCGGCCTGCCGCGGGTGGAAGCCTTGCTCACGGCGAGCTGGGACCTGCGCCACAGCCACCCGCGCGAGATGCTGCGGCTTGCCGAGCTCGCCCTGTTCGCCGCGGAGCGCCTGGAACAGGCCCGCTACGGCAGGGTGACGCTCGCCGACGTGCACGCCCGCGTCTGGGCGGAGCTGGCCAACGCCCATCGCGTCGGCGACGACATCGTCCGCGCCGAGCTGGCGATGGCCCGCGCCGTCGACTGGGTGCACCGGGGAAGCGGCGATCCCTGGTTGCTCGCCCGCGTCGCCGACCTGATGGCCTCACTGTTCGCCGACCAGCGCCGTTTTGCCGATTCCGGCGAGCTGCTGGACAAGGTCCACCGCTTCTACCTGCGCATGGGAGACCGCCACCTGGCCGGCCGGGCGTTGATCAGCCGCGGCGTCTTCGCCGGCTACGACAACCAGCCCCGGCGCGCGCTCGTCCTGTTGATGCAAGGCCTGGATCTGCTCGACCTCCGGCGCGACCCGCACCTGGCGGTGCACGCCGTGCATGCGCTCCTGACCAACCTGGTCGACTGCGGGCGGTACCGCCAGGCGCGCATCCACCTGTGGCGCAGCCGGCCGTTGTTCGTGCAACACGGCGGCCGGCTGTTCTGGTTGCGGGTGCGCTGGCTGGAGGGGCGGATTCACGCCGGCCTGGGCGAGCTCGAGCGCGCCGAGCGCGAGCTGCTGGCGACCCGGCAGGGCCTGGCGGCGGCCGGCAACCCCTATCGGACCGCCCTGGTGGCCCTCGACCTGGCGGCGGTTTGGCTGCGGCAGGGAAAGACGAAGCAGGTGCGCCAGCTGGTCGAGGAGATGATCGCCACCTTCCGCGCCCTGCGCATCGCCCGCGAGGCGGTGGCGGCGCTGCTGATCCTGCGCCAGGCCTGCGACCGCGACGAGGCGACGCTGGACCGCGTGCGGACGGTGGCGATGCTGCTCACCGAGCTCGAGCGCCAGCCGCGGCGGCTGCCGGGGCCCGGCGTCGCGGACGCGGCGGACGCCGCGGATTGATTGACGCCGCGGACTGATTGCGGGGCCGGAGTCTTCAGCTACCCTGCGGTGGGTTCGGGCGGCGGCTCGACGGCCGGGACGGCTGCGATCTGCTCGGCCTCATCGACCTCATCGATGTCCAGCGCACTGGCGACCGCCCCCACTCCGCCGCTCCTTCCCAGCGCCCTGGGCGCGGCGGCGATCGGCGGCGTGCCGGCAGGATCCCTGCCCGCCCTGTCCAGGACGCGTTCGAGGGCGGCCTCGATCCGGCGATCGAGATCGTCGTCGGAGAGCGGCCGGTCCGCCGTCATCGCCGGGCGCCCGATGCTGTAGCCGAAACGCTGGAAGCTCTCCAGGATCTCGGCGGCGAGCGCGCTGCCAGCCTCCTCGCCGGCGGGAGGCTGGGCGCTGGCAAGCTGAAAGAAGCGCTCGGGCTTCATGCCCACGATCTCGAGCACGAGCAGGATGTGGCGCAGCTTGAGGTCGATCTTGCCGGTGAAGATGCGGTTGAGAGTGCCGCCGCCCAGATCCAACCGACGCTCGAGCTCCCGCGTCGAAAGGTCCGACAGTTTCACCACCGCCTCGAGCACCTTGGCGTATCGGCGGATGTCATCGTCGACCATGTCGTTGATTGTACTACAGGGAAGGCCCAAGAAGATGAAAAAAAATGATCGGCGGGAGCAGCCGTTTCAAATGCTGAGCACGGGCTGGTGGACATTGCCGCCACGACCCGGCGCGGGATAGCATCGCGGGGCCGAGAAGGAGACGCCGTGGATTTTTCCCTGACCGACGAACAACGCGCCATCCAGGAAACGGCCCGGGCCTTCGCCCGGCAGGAGGTGGACCCGATCGTCGACGAGATCGACGAGAGCCAGCGTTTCCCGCGCGAGGTGATGCTGAAGGCCGGCGAGCTGGGCTTTTTGGGCATCCTGTTCCCCGAGCGATACGGCGGCGCCGGGTTGGGCTACGTCGAGTACGTGCTGGTGGTCACCGAGCTGTCGCGCGTCGATCCGTCCGTCGGCATCAGCGTGGCCGCCCACAACTCGCTGTGCAGCAACCACATCTACAAGTTTGGCAACGACGAGCAGCGGCGCCGCTGGCTGACCCCCCTGGCGTCGGGCAAGACGATCGGCGCCTGGAGCCTGACCGAGCCCGGGGCGGGCTCGGACGCCGCGGGCACGCGGACGCGGGCGGAACGGGTGGCGGGCGGCTGGGTGCTCAACGGCGCCAAGACCTTCACCACCCACGGCCGCGAGGGCGACGTCTGCGTGGTCTTCGCGGTCACCGACCCCGCGGGACCGCGCCACCACAACATCTCCGCCTTCGTGCTCGAACGCGGCATGCAGGGCTTTCGCGCCGGCAAGAAGGAGAACAAGCTCGGCATCCGCGCCTCCGACACCTCCGAGGTGATCATGGAGGATTGCTTCGTCGGCGAGGACCAGCTGCTTGGCGATCTGGGCGAGGGCTTCGTCCAGGCCCTGCAGATCCTCGACGGCGGGCGGATCTCGATCGCCGCGCTAGGTCTCGGCACGGCCAAGGGAGCCTTCGACACGGCCCGGGCCTATGCCAAGGAGCGGCACCAGTTCGGGCAGGCGATCGCCGGCTTCCAGGCGATCCGGTTCGCGCTCGCCGAGATGGCCACCTCGATCGCCGCCGCCGAGGCCCTGACCTTCGCCGCCGCCGAGGCGATGGACCGTGGCCGCTCGGTCACGCGGCTCGCCTCGCAGGCCAAGCTCTGCGCCGGCGAGTCCGCCGTCTTCTGCGCCGAGCGCGGCGTGCAGATCCACGGCGGCTACGGCTTCGTCAAGGATTACCGCGCCGAGAAGTTCTACCGCGACGCCAAGATCTGCACCATCGGCGAGGGCACCAGCGAGATCCAGCGGCTGGTGATCGCCCGCCAGCTGCTGGCGCCCGCGCGCGGTGCGGCGCGCCGCGGCGGCCGGCCCGGCGAGAGGGAAGCCGGCTCGGCCCCCGCCGGCGGCGAGGCGGGCCCGGCCGACCCGGTCCAGGTCCACCAGACCCTGCAGACGGCGCGCTGATGGCCGTAGCCGGCTTCAGCCCGCCGGCGGCACGCTGGGCGGGGTGGACGCTGGACGAGCTGGTCCGGCGCCTGCTCGACCGGCAGCCGCGGGCGATCGGCCGTTCCATCTCGCTGCTCGAGAACGGCGCCGCCGGCGTCGCCGGCAGCCGCGGCGATGCCGGCGCTGCAGGCGCGCGGGCGGCAGCGGGGCGCGAATTGATCGGGCGCATCTACGAGCGCACCGGCCGGGCGCGGGTGGTCGGCGTGACCGGCCCGCCCGGGGCGGGCAAGAGCACCCTGGTGGACCGGCTGGCTCGCCGCTGCCGCCAGCGGGGCGATACGGTCGGCATCCTGGCGGTCGATCCCACCAGCCCGTTCACCGGCGGCGCGCTGCTCGGCGACCGCATCCGCATGCAGTCGCTCTACACCGACCCCGGGGTCTTCATCCGCTCGATGGCGACGCGCGGCGCCATGGGCGGCCTGGCCCGCGCCTCCCGCGACGCCGTCGACGTGCTCGACGCGGCGGGCTTCGACTGGGTGCTCGTCGAGACGGTGGGCGTCGGCCAGGACGAGGTGGACGTGGTGCGCACCGTCGATAGCGTGGTGCTGGTCACGGTGCCGGGCCTGGGCGACGACATCCAGGCGATCAAGGCGGGCATCCTGGAGATCGCCGATGTCTTCGTGATCAACAAGGCCGATCGCGAGGGGGTCGAGCGGACGTTCAAGGACCTGCAAATGATGCTGTCGATCGGCGAGCACGGCGCCTGGCTGCCGCCGGTGCTCAAGGCGGTGGCCGTCAACGACGAAGGCGTGGACCGGCTGCTGGCCGAGGTCGAGCGCCACCGCGAGCACCTGGCGGCGAGCGGCGAGCTCGCGGCGCGCCGGCGGTCGCACCTCAGGCTGCGGGTCGAGACCCTGCTCAAGGAGCGGGTGGTGGCGGCGGCGGACCAGGTGATGGGGCTCGACCGCGAGGTGGACCGCGGCTTCGCGGCGAAGCTCGATCCCTACCGGGTGGCGGACCGGCTGTTCGCGGGCGTGGTGGACGCGTCGCGCGAACCCGGCGACGGCCCCGAACCCGCGGGCGGCGGCGGCGAGGAGCGGGCGCCGTGATCCGCGGCGTCGACCACATCGGCATCGCGGTGCGCTCGATCGCCGAGGGGCGCGCCTTTTACGAGGCGCTGGGCCTGGCGGTCACGGCGATCGAGGAGGTGCCCGGCGACCAGGTGCGGGTGGCGATGATCCCCTGCGGCGCCGTGCGCCTGGAGCTGCTCGAGCCAACGTCGCCGGACTCGCCCATCGCCCGCTTCCTCGAGCGCCGCGGCCCCGGCCTGCACCACGTCTGCCTCGCCTCGGACGACCTCGCCGCCGACGATTCCCGGCTGAGCGGGGCCGGCTACCAGCTGCTGCGGCCCGAGCCGACCCGCGGCGCCGGCGGCTGCTGGATCCAGTTCGTCCATCCCAAGAGCGCCGGCGGCGTGCTGATCGAGCTCTCGCAGCCCGCCAAGGTGTCGTCATGATCATCCGTGCGGGATCGATCGTCGTCGTCCACCTCAACAACCCGACCGAGAAGTTCTGGGGCGTGCTGCAGGAGCTGGCGGTGACCGGCGTCTACCTGCGCGGCATCAGCCTGTCGAGCTTCGACGACTGGATGGCGCAGGCGGTGCGCGGCAAGGACCAGACGCTGGGGCTGTGCGCCATGTTCGTGCCGCTGTTCCGCGTCGAACGGGTGTTCCTCGACGAGCCGGTGGGAGAGGTCGAAAGCTATCAGCAGCGCTTCTCGCGCCGCGTCGGCGTGCCGGTCGAGAGCTACCTGGGGCTGACCGACGAGGACCCGGCGGGCGGCGCCGGCGAAGTCCCAAGCTGACGGGGACGCCCCTGGGGACGCCCCTCCCTTCGCTGCGACCGTCCGTTTCTAGAACTGCACGTTGGCCACGAAGAAGGCCGGCGGCTCGATCTTCTTGGCCACCAGGGCGGTGGCGGTCTCGGGCGTGAGCACGAACTGGCCCGCCCTTTCGCGCGCCGGCGTCTTCAGCACCATCTCGAAGGCCGCGACCGCCTGCGGGAAGCGGTCGCGCTCGCGCAGCAGAGCGTTGGCGCCGGCGGTCAGGCCCTGGAACACCGAGGCCTCGGAGGCGGTGGTGACCTCGATCAACACGCGGTCCGGCTGCGAGCCGTTCCAGATCTCGATCTCGTCGAGCCCCTGCGAGCGGAAGAACTGCTGCAGATCAGCGGTGATCTCGCTGCGGGCGTAGGGAACGTGCTGCAGCCGCTCGAGATCCAGGTAGCCGGCCTTCGAGCGCACCTGCTGGCCGGGAGCGGCCTCGCTGGCCCGCTTGGCGGTGGGCAGCTGGCGGGTGGAGGGACGGTGGCTCTGGACGAGATCGCTGAGCGACCGGTCGGGCGGAGGCGGCGTGTCCTGCCCCGGCACCACGCGGGTGTTGCCGAGCTCGGTCGTGTTGTAGTCCTTGCCGCGGTTGGCCGCCTCGGTCCTGGCGGCGTCGATCTGGGAGGCGTCGAGGAAGCTCTGCTCGCCGTTCTGCAGGGTGATGATCGCCTTGCCGTTCTTCACCTCGTACTTGCCGCGCGCGATGATGCTGGTGCCGTCCTTGAGCCAGATGGTGTAGGCGGCGAGCGGTCCGGCGCAGAGCACGAGCAGGAGCGCGGCCGCGGCGCGCCTGAGCGGCGCGGAGACCCGAGGGGGCAGCATCAGGGGATGGAACGGGCGCATCGAGGTCTCCTCCTACTTGGTTGCGCCAAGTCTACTCCTCCTCGTGCCGCCGCAGGCGCCGCCCGACCGCCGGCAGGCCCGCGGGAAAGAGCAGCAGGAAGTAGAGTCCCGCGAGGACCCCCACCGCCGCCGGCGGCAGGCGCTCGATCGCCTGGGCGCGCAGGTCGAACCCCACCGGGCGCAACCACCACTTGACGAAGACGGAACCGGCGGAAACCAGCTCCGGCAGGTACCAGACCAGCACGGCCAGGCCCAGGAAGCGGCCGGCAGGCAGCTGCCATTCCATGCCGGCCATGCCGGCGCCGGCCGGCGGCGTGCCGGTCGGGTCCGCCCGGCGCGCCCCGCGTCGCGCGCCCGGCCGACGCTCCCCCGCGAGCAGGTGGGCAGCGAGCCGATTGCGGCCCGCGATCATCGCCGCTCCGGCGCCGGCCAGGAGCAGGTCGGTCAGGATGCCGCCGGCGGTCCAGAGGACGTAGTCGCCGGTGTTGCCGCGCTGCCACAGCAGGGAGGCGCCATAGCTCAAGGCGGTGACCGCCCTGGCGAGCAGCAGGATGGCCAGGAAGCACACGCCCACCATGGCGGCGCCGAAGGCCCCGGCGTTCGGCGCCGGCTGCCGGCCCGGGGCGGCCTCGGCTTCCTGCTCGCCGAGGAGCCAGAGCGCGATGGCGCGGCGCCCGCCCAGCAGGAAGGCGCCGAAGGCGAGGTGCAGCAGGACGCTCACCACCCCGCTGACGAACGTCGCCTGGATGCGCAGCTGGCCGCCGACCACCGCGGCGCTCGCCGACACCTGCATCAGCAGCTGGGCGAGCCCCAGGAAGGCGAGCAGCAGCGAGTACAGGCCGGCAAGGCCGAACAGCAGGGCTCCCAGGTCGCGGCTTTTCATGGGATCGGGGCCGCCGGCCGAAAACCGTGGCGGAAACCCCCGGCGGCGGACGCGCCAACGCGCCGCGACCCGCGCCGGGAACCGCGCCAAGGACCGCGGCAGCGCTCTGGTATCATAGCCCGCCGCCACCGCCATCGACACCGTGGCCGGGTCGGGCCGCCGGGGAGCGGAGCGGCAGCCGGACGGCGGGCCCAGGGGTACCGAACGCATGCTGATCGTGATGAAGATGGATGCCGCGGCCGAGCAGGTCGACGGCGTTGTGCAGAAGATCGAGGCGCACGGCCTGAAGGCCCATCCCATCGCCGGCACCCAGCGCACCGCCATCGGCATCACCGGCAACATCGGCGTCGTCGACCGGGCGCTCTTCGCCTCGATGCCCGGGGTGCTCGAGGTCATCCGGGTCAGCCATCCCTACAAGCTGGTGTCGCGCGAGTTCCAGCCGCACGACTCCGTGGTCGAGATCGGCGGGGTGCAGGTCGGGGGCCCCGACTTCGTGGTCATCGCCGGCCCCTGCTCGGTCGAGAGCTACGAGCAGACCCTGCGCATCGCGCAACGGGTCAAGGCGGCCGGCGCCCACCTGCTGCGCGGCGGCGCCTACAAGCCGCGGACCAGCCCCTACAGCTTCCAGGGCCTGGGCGAGGAGGGGCTGCGCATCCTGGCGCGGGTGCGGACCGAGACCGGCCTGCCGGTGGTCACCGAGGCCACCGACATCGACGTGCTGGACCGCGTCGTCGAGTATGCCGACGCCGTCCAGATCGGCGCCCGCAACATGCAGAACTACACCTTGCTCAAGCGGGTGGGGCGGTGCGCCCGGCCGGTGCTGCTCAAGCGCGGCATGACCGCGACCGTCACCGAGATGCTGCTGGCCGCCGAGTACATCCTCGACCAGGGCAACCGCAACGTCGTGCTGTGCGAGCGGGGAATCCGCACCTTCACCGACCACAGCCGCAACACCCTGGACATCTCGGCGGTGCCCGAGGTCAAGCGCATCAGCCACCTGCCGATGATCACCGATCCCAGCCATGCCGCCGGCGAGCGCGCCAAGGTGCTGCCGCTGGCGCGGGCCTCGGTGGCGGTGGGGGCGGACGGGCTGATGATCGAGGTCCACGACCGCCCCGAGGAGGCGCTGTCGGACGGCGATCAGGCCCTGCTGCCCGAGGAGTTCGAGCGCCTGATGACGGCAGTCCGCCTGCTCGCGCCGCTGGTCGAGCGCAGCGTACCGAGCTATGCGGCGACCTGAGACCGGACCGCACCGCCTCAGGCGCGCCGCGCCCTCCAGGAGATCATGAGGCCAGGCGTGCCCCGCGAAGGCTTGCTGGTGCTCGAGGACGGCACCGTCTTCGCGGGCGAGGCGGTGTCCCCCGGCACCCGCTTCGGCGAGGTGGTCTTCAACACCTCGATGACCGGCTACCAGGAGGTGTTGACGGACCCCTCCTACCGCGGCCAGATCGTGGTGATGACCCAGCCGCACATCGGCAACTACGGCACCAACCAGGATGTCGCCGAGTCGGCGCGGCCCTGGGTCGAAGGGTTCGTCGCGCGCCAGTTCACCGCCCGGCCCTCCAGCCATGACAGCGGCGAGGGACTGGTGCAGTACCTGCGCCGGGCGTCGGTGCCCGCGCTGCACGGCATCGACACCCGCGCGCTGGTGCGCCGGCTGCGCGAGCGCGGCGCCCTGCGCGGGGTGGTCACCTCCGAGCGCTCGGATGCGGCGGCCCTGACCGCCGAGCTGGCCGATTTCCCGCTCATGACCGGGCGCGCCCTGGTCGACGAGGTCACCACCGCGGCGGCCTACGAGGTGCCGGCCGCCCCGGCCGCCGAGGCTGCCGACCCTGCCTCGCCGGCGCTGCCGGCGGCTGGGGCGGCCGGCCGCTGCCATCTGGCGGTCTACGACTTCGGGGTCAAGTCCAACATCCTGCGTTCGCTGGCCCGGCGCGGCGCGCGCCTGACGGTGCTGCCGGCGCGCACGCCGGCCAGCGAATGCCTGGCGCTCGGCGTCGACGGCGTGGTGCTGTCGAACGGCCCCGGCGACCCGGAGCCGCTTCCCGGCATCATCGCGGCGGTGCGCGAGCTGCTGGCGAGCGGCACGCCGCTGCTCGGCATCTGCCTGGGGCACCAGCTGCTGGGGCTGGCGCTGGGCGGGAAGACGTTCAAGCTCAAGTTCGGGCACCACGGCGGCAACCAGCCGGTGCGCGAGACGGCGACCGGCAAGGTGGCGATCACCAGCCAGAACCACGGCTTCGCCGTGCGGCCCGACTCGCTGCCGCCGTCCTGCACCGTGACCCAGGTGAACCTCAACGACGGCACCGTCGAAGGCTTCGACGTCGCCGGCCGGCCGGTGTACTCGGTGCAATACCACCCGGAGGCGGCCCCCGGGCCGCACGACTCCGCGGGACTGTTCGACCGCTTCCTCGACGCGGTCGCACCCACCAGGGCATGAGCGGGACGCCGCGGTCGCTGGCGGGGCCGCTGGTGTGGACGGTCGCCTGGCGCTTCCTGCGCGGCAGCCGCAGCCGCCTGCTCGACGGCACCGCCCGCGCGGCGCTGCTCGCCACCGCGCTCGGCGTCACCGCCATGGTCATCGCCATGGCGCTGATGACCGGCTACCGCGAGGACCTGCAGAACAAGCTGATCCGCGGCAACGCCGCGGTCGTCGCCTACCCGCTCACCGGGGGCGCCGGCGCCCGGCTCGACCCGGCGCGGCTGGACCGCCTGCGGCACATTCCGGGGGTGCGGCAGGTCGGCAGGGTGGCCTACGGCCAGGGCTCGCTGGCCAGCTCCCGGCGGCCCGACGGGGTCGAGGTGGTGCTGCGCGGGGTCGAACCGGGCGGCGGCCAGCTGGCGGCGAGCGCGGCGGACCTCGCGCCTTCGCCGGCGGGCATTCCGGGCGTGGCCCTGGGCGCCGACCTGGCGGCGCGGCTGGCGGTCCGTCCCGGCGAGGTGCTGCGCCTAGTGGTGCTGGGCTTTGCGGGCGGCTCTCCCCACTTCCGCTTCCAGAGCGTCGAGCTGCGCCGCACCTTCGCGACCGGCTTTGCCGAGTTCGACCGCAGCTGGGTGCTCGTCGAGCGCTCGCGGGTGGAGAGCCTGATGGGGGTCTCCTCCGGGGCCGACCTGCTCGAGCTCTCCGTCGCCGAGCCTGCCGCGGCGCCGCGCATTGCCGAGGCGGCGTCGCGCATCCTGGAGCCGGCCTACGCGGTGACCGATTGGCAGCAGCTCAACCGCGAGCTGTTCACCGCCCTGCGGGTGCAGCAGGCGGCGCTGTTCGTGGTGCTGGGGCTGATCGTGCTGGTATCGACCTTCAACGTCGCCTCGACGCTGGTGGTGCTGGTGCGCGAGCGCATGCGCGACATCGGCGTGCTGGGAGCGCTGGGGCTGGCACCCTCGCGGCTGCGGCTGGTGTTCCTGACCTACGGCGCCATCCTCGGCGGCCTCGGCACCCTGCTGGGCGTGGCGGTGGGATGGTCGGCGGCCTGGGCGCTCACCACCTTCCACCTGATCCGTTTCGACTCCGACGTGGCGGCGATCTACTTCATCAGCTTCGTGCCGTTCCGGGTGTCGGGCGGCGACCTGGGGGCGGTGGTCGGCTTCGCGCTGGCGGTCACCCTGCTCGCCTGCTGCGTTCCGGCATGGCGCGCGGCCAGG
>DATKFK010000248.1:0-5148 GCA_035544375.1 Thermoanaerobaculia bacterium | reverse complement strand
CGGTCGATGACCCGCCGCGGCAGCTCGAAGGCACTTGAGAAGTTGAGCTTTTGCCACTCCGCCAGCACTGGGCCCACGTACATGAGTGTCTGTATGAGAGAGTGCAGGGCTATCCGGTAGAGAGCTTCGCGATCCTTGCGGCTGACCGATTCCGGAACGTGGAGTTTTTCCAGTAGCGCTGGTACCATTGTCTCGGGTGTCAGATTGGCGTTGGCGAGATCATCCAGTTTCAGGAAATCGGCCACTGGCCCTAGGCCAGCGAGCACAGCGACAACCTCGTCCTCATCTAAGCGCTGGTTAGAGAAAAGGCGGGTAAGCGACTGAGAAGCGGCGTCCGCAACACCTTCGATTTGACGGACTACTTGATTCCGCTGTAAACGATCCTTGATCTGTCGCTGAAAAGGATCTGAGAATAGGCGACTGAAAATCATCTGATAGAAGTCAACGACCTGATCCAAAATGTTGGAGGGCATATTGCGCTCGATTCCAGAAGTAGATGCCGAGTCTCCCAGACGCTAGATAGTGGGTATGTATGCGAATTATAGGATTCAACTGCTGATCTGGCAAGCTTATTGACAAAATGCGATATCTCGGGGGGTAATTCTCTAGGCTATGGCTCGACTTTGCGCCGCAGGCGCTCGCGGGAGTGCTCTAGGAGGAGTGGATCTGACGCCTCCTGCACCTCCTACTCGGACTGATCGGAGACTCTGGAGGGAGGCTAACAGGCGGATGACGGAGCTGATGCATGGGCGTGGCCAAGCGCGGAGGTAAAGCCCGCGTTCCCGCCTCTAGCAGCGCTCCTCCGTAGGAATCCTACCGGAGGAGTCAAGTTTCATGCGGCCTCCATAAGTCGTTCACCTGCAAGTAGTTGCTCGAAGTGCTCGTCGAGGGTGTTCATCGCTTTGCGTATAGGCGGTGACACCGGCGGTGCCGGTAGCAGGATCGCCCAACCCGGCTTGAGGAGCCGTTGATAGAGCTTGGTGTAGAGGTAAGCGAGCCGCAGGCCGAGGGGGGTGACGAGGTAGCGATGAGTGCCCTCGACGCGGGCGATGAGCCCTCGGCGGCGCAGCCGTCTCAGGTCGTAGGTCATCTGGTTGGACGTGTAGGGGTGAGCGAGGAGCGGCTCAACGAGTCGGCGCAGATCCCGGTGGCGGCCAAGGAAGGCGTTGGGACCAGCGCTCGAAAAAGGCCGCGATGGCTTCTGGACCGAGCTGGTCGCACACGAACGTAGAAGTAGAGCTGGTTGACGAAGACCGCTTGGCGGGAGAAGTCGAAGCTGATGACTCCGGCCGGACTCACACGCTTCTGGCCCTTGAACGAACGGAACCGCTCTTGAGCCGTCCCCAGAAAGACCACTCCCTCCTGCCCGGAATGCTTTCGCCGCCGATCGCTCGCCACCTCGTCCTTGCGCTGGCTGCGCTGGAAGCGAACCACCGGGATCTCTTGGTCTTTGACGAATCGCCGCACCTTGGCGCGGTAGTGATCCCCCATCCTGCCCAGGATCGCTGGCGATGCCAAGGGGAAGCCCAGGTGCTCGCTGAGGAAAAACACCAGTTGACCGGAGGTCTGAAGCTTCGGCACATAGCCATTGACGTAGATCCGGTCCACGCAGCTGACCTCCAGGCTCACGTGATCTGCGAGAATCTCTCTGACGGTAGGGCGCATGGTCGCTCTCCTCTTCCTGGCAGAAGTTCAGAGCACCATCTTGCCCTACCGTCGTTTTACAGCTCTACGCCCCCCTCGTCGGTTTGAGGCGGAGCTTCGCTAGTAGACTGGTAGCCTGGCATCGCCAAGGGCGGCAGCCTGCCGTGGGCCGACGGGGAGGACATCTCATTTGCGGATCCTGGTGGCTTTGGGGGGGAACGCCCTGCTGCGGCGCGGCGAGGCGCTGACGGCGGAGAACCAGCGGCGCAACGTGCGGGTCGCGGCCGAGGCGCTGGCGCCGCTCGGGCGCGAGCACCAGCTCATCATCTCGCACGGCAACGGCCCGCAGGTGGGGTTGCTGGCGCTGCAGAGCGCGTCCTACGACCAGGTGGCGGAATACCCGCTCGACGTGCTGGGGGCGCAGACCGAGGGCATGATCGGCTACCTGATCGAGCAGGAGCTGGGCAACCTGCTGCCGTTCGAGCAGCCGTTCGCCACGGTGCTGTCGATGGTCGAGGTGGACCCCGACGATCCGGCGTTTCGGCATCCGACAAAGCCGATCGGGCCGGTCTACGGCGGGGAAGAGGCGCAGCGGCTGGCGCGCGAGAAGGGTTGGACGATGGCCCCCGACGGCGACGGGTTCCGGCGGGTGGTGGCGTCGCCGCTGCCGCGGCGGATCTTCCAGATCCGGCCGGTCAAGTGGCTGCTCGAGCGCGGCTGCATCGTGATCTGTGCCGGCGGCGGCGGCATTCCGACGATGTACGGGCCGGACAAGAAGCTGCACGGCGTCGAGGCGGTGGTCGACAAGGACCGCGCCAGCGCGCTGCTGGCGCGCGAGCTCGCGGCGGACCTGTTCATCATGGCGACCGATGCCGACGCGGTCTACCTCGACTACGGCAAGCCCGGCCAGCGGGCGGTCCGGCGGGCGTCGCCCCAGGCGCTCGCCGCGCTGCCGTTCGCCGCCGGCTCGATGGGACCGAAGGTCGAGGCCGCCGCGGACTTCGCCGGCCGCACCGGCCGTACCGCCGCGATCGGCACGCTGAGCGCGCTGGGGGCGATCGTCGCCGGCGAGGCCGGGACCCAGGTCAGCGTGGCGGCCGAGGGCATCGAGCTCTATCCGCCGGGGTGAGCCGGGGTTGGTCCGGGCGGTGGTGGTCGGGGCGGTGGCGGCAGCGGCCGCCGTGGCGGCGGCGGTGACAGTGGCCGTGGCGGCGGCGGTGGCGGTAGCTTTGACGGTGGTGGTGATGGTGGTCGTGACGGTGGTGGTCCTGATCTGCAACGCTCGTGGAGGTCTTTGCCGATGGCCGAGTTGACGCAGTCCGAGGTCGCCGAGCGGGACGCGGTGCGCGGGACGGTGGCGGCCGGCGGGCGGCAGCTCGAGTACGAGTGGATCGGGCCGGCCCCGGAGGCGGCGCCGACGCTGGTCTTCCTGCACGACGGCCAGGGATGCGTGGACACCTGGCGGGACTTCCCGGCGGCGCTGGCGGCGGCGACGGGGTGCGGCGCGCTGGTGTACAGCCGGGCGGGCTACGGCGGCTCGGAGGCGTTGCCCGGGCCGTGGCCGGTGAGCTTCATGCACGACGAGGCGCGGGGCGCGCTGCCTCAGGTGATCGCGGCGCTCGGCGTGCGGGACGGCTTCCTGGTCGGCCACAGCGACGGCGCGTCGATCTCGCTCATCTACGCTGCCGGCGCGGACGATGGGGGCGGCGCCTGGTTGCGCGGCCTGGCGCTCGAGGCGCCGCACGTCTTCGTCGAGCCGGTCTGTCTCGAGAGCATCGCCAAGCTGCCGGGGCTGTATCGCCAGTCGGAGCTTTGGCGGCGCATGGTCCGCTATCACGGCGCCAATGCCGCGGGCTGCTGCGAGAGCTGGGTGGACGTGTGGCTGCGGCCGGAGTTCCGGTCATGGAGCATCGAGGCGCTGCTGCCGCGGGTCCGCACGCCGGTGCTGGCGATCCAGGGAGAGCGGGACCCCTACGGCACCCTGGCCCATCTCGAGGCGGTGGCGGCGGGGTGCGGCGGTCCGGTCGAGACGCTGCTGCTCCCCGCCTGCGGCCACACTCCGCACCGCCAACAGCGCGACGCGACGCTGCAGGCGATGACAACGTTCCTGCGCCACTTGCTGTGAACCGCGACGGCGGGCGGAGCGATCGCAGCCATGAGGCCGCCGCTCAGGCGAACGGATCCACGACCTCAACGTCCGCGTTGGCGAAGTCGCTCCGGTTGCGGGAGACGACGGCGAGACCGTGGGTGAGGGCCGTCGCTGCGATCAGGCTGTCCTTGACGGGCATCGAACGGCCCCGGGTGCGGAGATCGGCGAGAAGTCGCGCCCAGCGCAGACCCGTGGCCGCGTCCCAATGCAGGCAGTGGATGCGCTCGACGCCGTCTTGAAACCATTGCTCCAAGCGTGCGCGGCGCCTCCCTGCTGGCAGAAGAAGAATGCCGAAACAGATCTCGCCGAGGATGATGGGGTCGACGGCGATCTCCCGCTCGTGTCGAGCGAGCCACTGCAAGACTCGCGGATCAGGGTCTGGTTTCGTCGCCTCGCTGAGAACGTTGGCGTCGACGAGAAGGGTCATATCGTGTCGGTGGATTCGGACTCGATAGGTACGAAGAATCCCTTTTCAGGACAGGCAAGAAGCCACTCGAGCAGGCCGTCATTGGCGGGCGGAGAGAGGCGCTTCAGCCGGTACTCCCCACGGTCGATGCGCTCGATCTCGAACTCCTGGCCCGCCGCGATGTCGTCCTGCCGGCGGAGCTCCGCGGGGATGACGACCTGGCCCTTGGTGGAGATTGCGGTTTTCATGGCTGGTAAGATATCGTCTTACCCAGGATGAGTCAACTGCCGGCGCCGCCTCTCGACCTCCGACCCAGCGGAGTAAGAGGGCTTCTACGCCAGCCTCAACCGGTGGCGGTAGGATCTCAGGGCGGCGCGAGGTGCCGGTCGAGCAGGTGAGCCCGCAGGGGATCCTCGATCTCCAATTCGCCAGCGTCACTCACGGCCTTGGCTTACACCTTCGCCAGCCGCGCAAATCATGGTGCAGGTACGCCCAACGCCTCCTCGTCCGACTACCTGGATCGGCTCATGGACGCTGCGGAGCCTGGCAAGGTGGTCTGTCACCTAGGCTCGGCTTCGGCTACGATGCCGTCAGACGACGGGACTATAGGGGCATGGCATCCGATCCAGCATCCGGCGCGGCCGGCGGCGCGCACACGCCGATCGTCTACGACACGGCGATCGTGGGCGGCGGTCCGGCGGGGCTCACCGCTGGGCTTCACCTCGCCTGGCATGGCCGCAAGGTGGTGGTGATCGACCGAACCACGGGACCGCTTTACTTCACCCTCGAGCTGCTGCACAACGTGCCCGGGATGCCGGCGGCCTCCGGCGCCGAGATCCAGAAGCGGCTGCGCGCCCAGGCCCGGGAGATGGGGGCCGAGCTGGTGCGCGGCGACGTGGTGCGGGTCGAGGGCGCCGACGGGGACTTCCGGCTGACCGGTGCGGGCGGC
>DATKFK010000247.1:0-5386 GCA_035544375.1 Thermoanaerobaculia bacterium | reverse complement strand
CGCGGCCGGCACGGCGGCGGCGGCCGGGGGCGGCACCGACTCCACCTCGAGCTCGAAGGCGCCGATGGTGACGCGGTCGCCGGGTCGCAGCGGCGCCGACCGCACCGCCACGCGGTTGATCTCGACGCCGTTGGTGCTCTTGAGATCGTGGATATGCCAGCCGTCCGGGCCTCGCCGGATCTCGGCGTGGTTGCGGGAAACCGAGACGTCGGCGAGCACGATGTCGTTGTCGCCGCCGCGGCCCAGCCGCACCCGCCCGCCGGTCAAGGGGAAGAGGCGACTCTCGCCGCCGATGGCAAACCGCAGGCGAAGCATGGGTATTTCCATCATATCCGAAGGTGCCGCACCGGCCGGCGCGGCGGCCGGTTGTCTCCCGGCCGCCGGGTGGTGACACCACGGTTATGAAAGGTGATAAACTTTCTAACAAATGAGGCGTACCACGGCCATGACCCTCCTCGATACGACCCGACTCCAACCGCGCTGCACCTGTCCCAGGCGGGTGTGAGCGGCGGCGACACCGCGCCCGCACCCGCTTCGATCCCTTCCGCCAGGACCAACCGCCGACCCGCCGCCAGCGGGCCGGCCCCCGAGCCGCGCCTGCCCGGCCTTTGCCGCGGCCGCCGCGGCGAGCGCCTGCCGCCGCGGCCGTCGGCGGCGGGCATGCGGCGGCAGTGCGGCAGGCGCCAAGCCGTCGCGGGCGTGCCGAGCGGCCCGATCCATAGGAGGTGCAGCCGATGCCCAAAGCCCCCGAAGCCGAGCCTGATTGGGAGCTGGTGCGCAAGCGCAACTTCGTCGAGCGGCTGAAGCACCAGAAGGCCGGCATGGCGGTCATCCACGAGCTGCCGGCGATGATCGCCGCCGGTTACGAAGCGGTTCCGGAAGAGGACATGGTGCGCTTGCAGTGGTACGGCCTCTATCACGACAAGCCCAAGCTCGGCTACTTCATGATGCGGGTCAAGGTCCCCGGCGGCCGGCTCACCCCTCACCGCCTGCGCACCATCGGCGAGATCGCGCAGCGCCGCGGCCGCGGTCACGGCGAGCTCACCACGCGGCAGAACATCCAGCTGCATTGGCTCGAGATGTCCCGCCTGCCCGAGGTGCTCGCCGCCCTCGACGCGGCCGGCCTGACCACCGCCGGGGCCTGTGGCGACAACGTGCGCAACATCACCGGCTGCCCGGTCGCGGGCATCGACCGCGACGAGCTGTTCGATTGCCGGGAGCTGGTGCGGGAGGCCGCCGACTGCTTCCTTCGCCACCGTGAATATTCGGACCTTCCACGCAAGCACAAGATCACCATCTCGGCGTGCGCCCACCAGTGCAACGCCCCTGAGATGCACTGCATCGCCTTGCTCGGCACGCTGCGCGAGGGCGCCCCCGGCTTCGGCGTCAAGGTGGGCGGCGGCCTTTCGACCTGGCCGCGGCTCGCCGACGACCTGGGGGTCTTCGTGCCCGCGGCGGAGGCCGTCGAGGTGCTGCGCGCGATCCTCGACGTCTGGCGCGAGGACCGGCGCTACCGCCTGTCGCGGGCCCGCGCCCGGCTCAAGTTCATGGTGGACGACGTCGGGCCCCGCCGCTTCCGTGAACGGGTCGAGGAACGGCTTGGACGCCGCCTCGCGGCCGGCGCGGCGCCGGAGGCCCCGGCCGGCGAATACGACCACGCCGGCGTCCACGAGCAACGTCAGCCCGGGCTCGTCTACGCCGGCTTCCCGGTCTACCTGGGATTGATCGACGGCGAGCAGATGCGGCGGCTCGCCGACCTCGCCGACGAGGTGTCGGGCTGGGGACTCGGCGCGCCGGTCGAGATCCGTCTCACCCGCCGGCAGAACTTCATCCTCTCCAACCTGCCCGCAGTCCGCGTGGCCGAGGTGGTCGAGCGGGTGGGGGCGCTCGGCTTCCCGCTCGCCGCCGGCAACCTGCGGCGGCTGGCGATTGCCTGCACCGGCAATCCGTTCTGCAACTTCACGGTGGCCGAAACCAAGGGCCGCTTGCAGCAGATCGTCGACCACCTCGAGAGCGCCTTCGGCGACCAGGCCGCGGCGCTCGGCGAGCTGCGCCTGAACCTCGACGGCTGCCCGCATGCCTGCGCGCACCACTGGATCGGCGACATCGGCCTGCAGGGGACGACCCTGCGCGAGCGGGGCCCGGACGGCGGGCGCCAGCAGGGCTACGACCTCTTCCTGCGCGGCGGCTTAGGACGTGGCGCGGCGATCGGCCGGCCGGTGCTGCGCCGGGTGCCCGGCGAGGTGGTGCACCTGGCGATCGAGCGGCTGTGCCGCGCCTGGCTCGCGGGCCGCCAGGCCGGCGAGCGCATCCAGGAGTTCTTCATCCGTCACAGCGACGAGCAGCTGATCGACATCGCCGGCGTGCCGGCGGAGGTGCTCAACCGATGATCCACGAAGCCACGGCACTCGGCGCGCCAAACGCCGCCGCCACCTCCCGCACTGCCGCGACCGCCGCGGCCGCCACCTCGCCGCGGCAGCGGCAGCGGCGCGACCTGCTCGACGAGCTCGAGGCCGGGCAGCTGGCCAACGACTACGACGGCGCCACCCCCGAGGAGATGCTCGCCTGGGCGATGACCCGCTGGCAGGCGCGGCTCGCCATCTGCACCAGCTTCCAGGCCGAAGGCATGGCGCTTTTCGACATGGCATGGCGCATCGATCCCGCGGTGCGCCTGTTCACCGTCGACACCGGGCGGCTGCCGCAGGAAACCTACGAGATCATGGAGCAGGTCCGCGAGCGTTACGGCACGGCGATCGAGGTCTACGTTCCCGACGCGCGCAGGCTCGAGCGCATGACCACGCGGTTCGGCCCCGAGCTCTTCCGGCGCTCGGTCGAGGCCCGGCTGCTGTGCTGCAGCGTGCGCAAGGTGGAGCCGATCCGCGGCGCGCTCGATGCGCTCGACGCCTGGGTGACCGGGCTCCGCCGGGACCAGTGGGCGAGCCGGGCCAACATTCGCAAGCTCGAGATCGATCACGATCACGGCGGGTTGGCGAAGATCAATCCGCTGGCCGACTGGACCGCCGAGGAGGTCTGGGACTACAACCGCGCCCACGAGGTGCCGGTGCACCCGCTCTATGCGCGCGGCTACACCAGCATCGGCTGCGCGCCCTGCACGCGTGCCACCAGCCGCGGCGAAGACCCGCGGGCCGGGCGCTGGTGGTGGGAGAAAAACGCGCCCAAGGAGTGCGGCATCCACTGCCCGCTGGAGACCGGCGGGCTCGAGCACGAGCTGGAAGCGATGCTGCCCGGCCGCGAGGCCGGCCGGTGACGGACAGGACGGAGGAGGAGGAGGCGAGGTCGGCGCTGGCACTGGATCCGGCCGAGCGCGAGCTGCTGGCCGAAGAGATCGGCGCGGTGGCCGGCGCGCTCCACGACCCGCGAGCTCGCGCCCCCTACGAGGAGCTGGCGGCCGCGGCGGCCGGCGGCGAGGTGCCGCCGGAGCTTGCCGCGCCGCTCGCGCGGGTGCTAGAGATGTCGCTCGCCACCGGCCGGGCGCGGCGCCTGCACGGGCCGCAGCACGAGGCGGCGCTGCTGCGCCTGTTCTTCCGGGCGCCGGCCGGAGCGTCGCTTCGCCGCTCGGCGGCGGCGGCCACCCGGGCGCTGACGGCGCTCGCCGGCCAGCGCCTCGACGCGCTCACGGTCAGCGCGCAAGCTCCCGGCGTCTTCCGCCTGCAGCTCGACACCGACCGGTGCCAGCTGACTCTCGAGGTGAGCCGCGACGGCGTCGAGGTCACCGGCCTGGGGGTCGAGGTCTGAGAGCGCGGAGCGGCGAAATGGCCGAGCCCTGCTACTATCCGGCATTCCTTGATCTGCGCCGGCGCCGGTGCGTGGTGGTGGGAGGGGGCGGGATGGCCGCGGACAAGGCGCGTGAGCTGGGCGCGGCCGGCGCGGTGGTCGTCGTGGTGGCGGCGCGGCCGGGGCCCGCGCTCGAGGCGATGGCGAGCCGCGGCGAGGTGCGGCTGGCACGCCGCCCTTTCCGCGACGGCGACCTGGCAGGGGCTTTCCTCGCCATCGCCGCGGGCGACGATCCGGCGGAGCGCGAGGCGGTCTGGCGCGAAGCGTCGCGGCGCGGCCTGCCGCTCAACAGCGTCGATGACCCGCAGCGGTGCAGCTTCATCGCCGGGGCCGTGGTGCGGCGCGGCGCCCTCGCGGTCGCCATCTCCACCGCCGGCCGCGCCCCGGCGCTGGCGGTGCGCCTGCGGCAGTGGCTCGAAGGCAGGCTCGGCGCCGAGCACGCGCGGTTCCTCGCGCTGGCCGGCTCGGTGCGCGCCGCCCTGGCCGCCCGCGAGCCCGATCCGGCGCGCCGGCGCGAGCTCTGGTACTCCCTGGTCGATTCCGACGTCCTCGACCTGCTGCGGCGCGGCGACGAGGCCGGCGCCAGGCGGCGCTTCTCCGGGATTCTGGGGGTAGAGCCTGACGAGGGGGAGATCCGATGAACGGTCACCTGGCCGGCGACAGCCGCGGCCGGGATGCCGGCGAGAGCGGCGAAGGCATCGTCTACCTGGTGGGAGCCGGACCGGGCGATCCCGAGCTCATCACGGTGCGGGGGCTGCGCTGCCTGCGGCGGGCGGACGTGGTGGTCTACGACCGGCTGGTGGATGCGCGGCTCCTGGCGGAGGCCCCGGCGGCGGCCCGGCGCGTCTTTGCCGGCAAGAGCCCCGGCCGCCAGGCCCTGCGCCAGGAGGAGATCAACGCGCTGCTGGTGCGCCAGGCGCGCGCCGGCCGCGTGGTAGTGCGGCTCAAGGGCGGCGATCCCTTCGTCTTCGGGCGCGGCGGCGAGGAAGCGCTGGCCTGCGCCGCCGCCGGGATCGCCTGGGAGGTGGTGCCCGGCGTCGGCAGCGCGGCCGCCGTTCCCGGGCTGGCCGGCATCCCGCTCACCCAGCGCGGCGTCGCCGCCGGCTTCGCGGTGGTGACCGGCCACTGCGCCGGAGCGGACAGCCTCGACTGGGGAGCGCTCGCCCGTGTCGACACCCTGGTCGTGCTGATGGGCGCCGCCCGCCTGGGCGAGATCGCGGCCCTCCTCCGCGGCCACGGCAAGCCGCCGGGGACGCCGGTGGCAGCCATCGAGAACGGCACCCGCCGGGGCGAGCGGGTGTTGACCGGCACCCTCCGCGACATCGCCGAGATCGCCGCGGCCGCCGGTCTCGCCTCACCCGCCGTCATCGTCATAGGCGAGGTGGTCCGCCTGCGCGCCGCGCTGGCGCCCGTGCCGACGGCGGCGGCAGAGGACGCCGCCGGCCCGGCCGCCGAGCGGCTGGCCTAGCGAGAGCAGCGCAACTCTGCCAGGAGTATTAGAATTGCCCTCATGCCACCGATCCGTGATGCCGCGGTGTTGGCCCGTATGCGAATGGCGTTCGAGCTCTCAGAGGCAGCGGACGTCATGATG
>DATKFK010000246.1:0-2957 GCA_035544375.1 Thermoanaerobaculia bacterium | reverse complement strand
CGCAGCGCGGTCGCGACCCCCGGGTCCAGAGCGGCCTCGCGATAGCCGCTGCTGCCGCCGCTCGCCGCGCCGCGCGGCCGGTCGCCCGCCAGCTCCAGCGTCCTCGCGCCGGCGAGCCGTTCCCGCCACCAGGCGATCTCGCCGGCCAGCACCTCTCCCGCCAGCCACCCTCGCTGCCAGACGGCGAAATCGGCGTACTGCAGCGGCAGCGCCGGCAGGCCGGAGGCCGGCATCGTGTAGAGCGCCGACAGCTCGGCGGCGAAGATCGGCGCCGACCAGCCGTCGAAGACGATGTGGTGGAACGCGAAGAGCGCCGCATGGCGTTGCGGCGCGAAGCGCAACAGCAGGGCCCGCACCAGCGGCCCGGTCTCGAGGTCGAAGGAGCGCTGCGCCTGGCGGCGCTCCAGGCGCCGCGCTTCGCGATCCGCCGCGACCTCCGGCAGCCCTGACAGGTCCACCAGGGGCAGGTCGAAGCGCGGCAGCGGCGAGAGGGTCTGCGCCGCGCCTTCCGGGGTGTCTGCGAAGGTCGTGCGCAGCACCTCGTGGCGCGCCGCCACCGACCGCAGGCCGCCGCGCAGGGCGGCGACGTCCAGCGCGCCGTCGAGCAGGAAGCCGGCCGCTTCATTGTAGGAGGCGGCGCGCGGATCGAGGCGGTACAGGAACCAGAGCCGCTCCTGGGCAAAGGAGAGCGGCAGCCGTCCGCCGCGCGGCGCGCGCGCCAGCGGCGGCCGCGCCACCGCCGGCGCCGCGGCGGCGCGCAGCTCCTCGATCCTGGCCGCCAGCTGCTCGATCACGGGCGCCTCGAACAGCACGCGCAGCGGCAGCTCGACGCCGAGCGCTTCGCGCACCCGCGAGACCACCTGGGTGGCCAGCAGAGAGTGGCCGCCGAGGGCGAAGAAGTGGGCGTCGGCGCCGACCTGCTCGAGACCCAGCACGGCGGCCCAGATCTCGGCCAGGCGCGCTTCGGTGGCGCTGCGAGGCGCCTGGTGGGACGAGGCGGTCCGCGGGCGCGCCTCGGGCTGCGGCAGGCGCCGGCGGTCGAGCTTGCCGTGGGCGGTGAGCGGCAGCTCTTCGAGCGGCACGAACACCGCCGGCACCATGTAGTCGGGCAGCGTCCGGCCCAGGTGGGCGCGCAGCTCGGGCGCCAGCTCGCGGGCGAAGCGGCCGAGCAGCGGATCGTTCGTATAGCGCTCGAGCGGCTGCGGCGCGAGGCGCGAGGCGCCGGCCAGCGGGTCGGCGGCGACGACGCCTTCCAGGCGCACTCGGGCCGCCGTCCCGGCAGCCGCTTCGCGCTGCAGGAGCAGCGCCTCGAAGCGTCCTTCGGCGCCGGGCCAGGCCCATCCCAGCTCGATCTCGTAGCCGTGCTCGCGCGCCAGCTCCGCCAGCCGGTGCGGATCGACGGCATCGCGCGCCGCGGCTGCCGCCAGGCCGTGGATCTCGCCGGCGGTGGCGGGGGGCTCGTCCGAGAACAGCAGCCGGGCCGCCGCCGCCGCCGCCGCGACGCGTGCATTGGGCAGGCCGCGCAGGGCCAGCCGCGCCGGCCGTTCGCGGCGCAGCCGATCGCCCAACGCCTCGAGGCGCAACCCTTCCGCCTGCCAATCCAGCCAGTCGATGGGCGTGCCCGGCGAGGGGTCGGGCGGAGCCGCGGCGTCGCCGACTCGCAGCACCACCTGGTAGCGATAGCCGGTGAGCTCGTTGTGCATCGCCCCGCGCTTGAGGTAGACCTCGATGCGGGCGATCGCCGGCAGGCGCCGCTGCAAGGCGGCGAAGAAGGCCGGATCGACCACCAGCTCGTTCTCCTGCAAGCGGCGCAGCTGGACGCGCTGCAAGAGGTGGCGCGCCGGGAGCTCGGGCGGCGCCTGATGCAGCTCGACCGAGGTGTGAAAAGCGGTCAGCAGCGGCAGGCTCCGCAGGTCGCCGAGGAAGATCGCCCCCCCGGGAGCCAGCGCGGTCACGGCGCGTTCCACGACCTCGGCCAGGTAGGCGGCGCTCGGGAAGTACTGAGCGACCGAGTTGAGCACCACGGTGTCGAAGCCGCCGGGCGGGACGCCGCTCAACGGGTCGGCGGCGCCGTGGAGCAGCCGCACCCGGTCGCGCAGAGCCGGCCCTTTCTCCTCGATCCTGGCGAGCTGGCGATCGACGTAGGCCAGCGCCCCGCGCGAGACGTCGGTGCCCCAGTAGAGCTCGGCGGCGGGCGCCAGCCGCAGCAGCAGCATGCCGGTGCCGCAGCCGATCTCGAGCACCCGCCGCGGCGCGAGGCCCTGGATGCGCTCCACCGTGTCCTCGAGCCAGGCTCGCATCTCGTCGGGCGGCAGCGGCTGGCCGGTGTAGGTGCTCTCCCAGCCGACGATGTTGAAGGCGGGATCGCCGGGGGCGGCTGCCGCCTGCTCGCCGCCGTAGACGTCGTCGAAGACCATCTCCCAGCGCGCTACCTGGTCCACCTGAGCGCCCACGGCCGCCGGCTGCCAGCCGGGAGCCTGCACCACGTAGGCCACCAGCCGGCGCTCCCCGGCGTCGTCGGCACGCGCCATCACCGCGCAATCGCGCACCGCCGGATGGGTGGCGAGCGCCGCCTCGATCTCGGCCGGCTCGATGCGGAAGCCGCGCAGCTTGACCTGATCGTCGACGCGCCCCAGGAAGTCGATGCGCCCGTCGGCGAGATAGCGGGCCAGATCGCCGGAGCGGTAGAGCCGGCTGCCCGGCGGCACGCCGTGGCGGCCACAGCACGGATCGGGGATGAACCGCTCGGCGGTCAGCGCGGGCCTGCCGCTGTAGCAGCGGGCCAGGCCGTCGCCGCCGATCGCCAGCTCGCCGGCGACCCCGATCGGCACCGGGCTCCCCGAGCGCTCCACGAGCACGACGCGGGTGTTGGCGATCGGCCGTCCGAGCGGCGCCGCGAGCGCGCCGCCGCCGGGCGGCGGGGCGATGCGGCAGGTGGCGGCGATGGTGGTGCTCTC
>DATKFK010000245.1:0-7150 GCA_035544375.1 Thermoanaerobaculia bacterium | reverse complement strand
GCGTGCCGATCTACCAGGCGCTGGAGAAAGTCGGCGGCGTGGCCGAGGACCTCACGTTCGAGATCTTCCGCGACACCCTGGTCGAACAGGCCGAGCAGGGGGTCGACTATTTCACCATCCACGCCGGCGTGCGGCTGCCCTGGGTGCCGCTGACCGCCGGCCGCATGACCGGCATCGTGTCGCGCGGCGGCTCGATCCACGCCAAGTGGTGCCTCGCCCACCACCGCGAGAACTTCGCCTACGCGCATTTCGCCGAGATCTGCGAGATCATGCGCGCCTACGACGTCAGCTTCAGCCTCGGCGACGGCCTGCGTCCCGGTTCGATCGCCGACGCCAACGACGCGGCGCAGTTCGCCGAATTGGACACCCTGGGCGAGCTGACGCACATCGCCTGGGAGCACGACGTCCAGACCATGATCGAAGGCCCCGGCCACGTCCCGATGCACCTCATCCAGATCAACATGGAAAAGCAGCTCGCCGCCTGCGGCGAGGCGCCCTTCTACACTTTGGGACCGCTCACCACCGACATCGCTCCGGGCTACGATCACATCACCTCGGCGATCGGCGCCGCGATGATCGGCTGGTACGGCTGCGCCATGCTGTGCTACGTCACCCCTAAGGAGCATCTCGGCCTGCCCGACCGCGACGACGTCAAGGCCGGCGTCATCGCCTACAAGATCGCCGCCCACGCCGCCGACCTCGGCAAGGGCCACCCCGGCGCCCAGGCGCGCGACAACGCGCTCTCCAAGGCCCGCTTCGAGTTTCGCTGGCAGGACCAGTTCAACCTCTCGCTGGACCCCGGCACCGCGCGCGCCTTCCATGACGAGACCCTGCCCGCCGAGGCCGCCAAGGTGGCCCACTTCTGCTCGATGTGCGGTCCGCACTTCTGCTCGATGAAGATCACCGAGGACGTCCGCCGCTACGCCGCCGAGCAGCAGCTCGCCGAGGGCGAGGCGGTCGCGGCCGGGCTTGCCGAGAAATCCGCGGAGTTCCGCCGCGGCGGCCTCGAGATCTACCGCTGACAGGACGCTTGACAGGACGCTCGCCCGGGGCCTCCAACGGCCCCGGGCGGGTGTGAGCCTTACGGACAGGGCAGGGCGGCCGTGTCGGTCACGGTCACCGTGGTGACGTCGAGATTGTTGGCGTAGGTCTTCTTGTTTCCGGTCAGGGTGTCGAGCACGGTGAGGTTCCATGCCTGGTTGGTCAGGCCGCCGATGAACACCCAGAAGCTGGACGAGAAGGAGCACGCGTCGAGCACCTTGACTCCCATCTCGAAGTTGCTGGGGTCGGTGAAGTAGTAGAACACCGACTCGTTGCTCTCGGCCCGGGTCGAACCGAAGCTCATGACCAGGGCCGGGCCGGCGCCCGTCACCGTGTTGTCATAGGCCGCGGTCACCTGGAAGCGGCCTCCCAGCAGGCAGGCGCCGCCGCCGGTCCGGGTGCAGCTCGTGGCCGCCGGACACGTGGCGCCGCCGAAGGGGAAGACGGAGTAACTCGTGTTTTCGGGTGTGCCGCCGGCAGAGAAGGTCCGGACGTCGACCACGCCGCCGTTCTCCTCGAGCACGAGCGACACGTAGTAGCAGCCGGGGGTGCCGGGCGGCACGAAGTTGACCGTGCCCGAATCGACGTTCGTGAACTCGGTGCCGGCCGGGAGGGTGCCGAGGTTGACGCTGGCCATGTCGAAGCCGCTGAAGGCTCCGACGAGCGGCGGCGAGGTGGTGGCGACGAGGTGAAGCGTCAGGGTGCCCGAGGTGCCGCTCGACCGCTCGTTGGCGATGATCTGGGCTCTCATGTCCGCCACGCCCGATCCCCAGGTGGCGCTGACGGCGCCGCTGACGAACAGGCCGGTCGAGGCGTCCTGCGGCTGTGGCTGCCTGGGGAAATTTGACTCGAAGCCCGGGGCCGCGATGCGTCCGGCGGAGATCTGGGGCTTCTGCACCGCCGCCGCGGTGCGGGCCGCGGTCCCCGCGCTGCCCGGGGAGAAACCGCCGCCACCAGCGAGGGGAGCCGCCACGGCCGCCGCGGCCACCGCCGGCAGCCCACAAACCACGAGCGCCACGAGCGCGGCGACGCTCGCGCCGAACCTCCGAACCCTCTTGCCGAAAGACAGAGCGCGCTTTGACATGTTGATCTCCTTGGGAAAGAAAAGCGCTTGACACGACTCTCGGGCCGCGGCCGCCGAGCTGGCGGCCGTGGCGGAAGAATCCATGCGGCAGGAGGCAGTGCAAAGTCGGCGCCAGGGACCCGGGCGCGCGAGCGCCGCGCCGCCGGCCGTGCGGCGCCGCTCGCGCCGGCGCGCCGGTCTCGGCCGGCGCCGCGCGACTGACGCATTGGCGCCGACAGGTGACGCCAGGTTCCGGGTTGCAGCCGCCTGGCTCCCTTATATTCTTGGTTTATAGTCAACGCTTCAGGCCGGCTCTGGCCTGCCTGCGAGCAGCATGCCGGAGACCCCATCTCTCCGAAAATCCCTACCAAAAAGACGGCGGCAGGCAGGAACCATCGGCGTGACCCGCGAGTCAACTGAGGCAGTCGCCGCCTCTTCGCCGGCCGGCGGCGGTCGCGCGGGCGCCGGGTCGCCGCGGCGCGACCCTGCCGCGCTGGTCGAGCGCCTGCGCCGGATCGCGGCGCAGGCGCTCGCGCTGGACCCCTCCCGTCTCGACGCCGAACGCCCCCTCCTGGCGTTGGGGGTCGATTCGCTGGCAGCGGCGGAGATCGCGGGAGCGATCGAGGCGGAGCTCGGCGTGCGGGTGTCGCTGGCCGGCCTGATCGAGGGAGCGAGCCTTGCCGGCCTGGCCGGCGAGATCGCCCGCGAGCTGGCCGGGAGAGACGCCGGCCGGACGATGGCGGGCGAGCTAGCCGCCGGCGGTGCGGAGCCTCCCGGGCGCCACGCCGTGTCGCAGGGTCAGCGGGCGCTCCTGCTGCTGGACCGCCTGGTGCTGGGGGGCAATCCGGCGTACGTGATGGCGGGGGCGGCGCGAGTCTTGGGCGGGTGGGACAGGGACCGCTTCGCCCGCGCGCTCACCGGGATCGTGGCGCGGCACGCGGCGTTGCGCACGACGTTCGTCGCGGCGGACGGGGATTTCGCGCGGCAGGTGCACGCGACGGGGTCGTGGCAGCTGGTGGAGCAGGACGCCACCGGGTGGAGAGAGGCGGCACTGGCCGGGGCGATGGCGGAGGCGGCGCAGCGGCCGTTCGATCTCGAGCGCGGTCCGTTGCTGCGGGCAGCGGTGTTCGCGTGCACGGGCGGCCGGCGGTTGCTGGTGCTGGCGGTGCATCACCTGGTCGCGGACTTCGCCTCGGTGGGGGTGCTGCTGCGAGACCTGGCGGCGCTCTACGGGCGCGATGGCGCACCGGGCCGGCGGGCCGGCCTGTCGCCGGCCGCGGCCTCGTACGGAGCGTACGTGCGGGCGCAGGAGGCAGAGCTGGCAGGGCCCGAGGGGGAGCGGCTGCGGTCCTACTGGCACCGCGAGCTGGGCGGGGCGGACGGCACCGGCAGGGAATTGCCGGTGCTGTCGTTGCCCGCCGACCGGCCGCGTCCGCCGGTGCCGAGCTTCGGCGGCGGGACGCGGCGCCTGCGCCTGTCGCGGGAGCTCGGCGAGCGCTTGCAGGCGCTGGGGTCGGCGGCGGGTGCGACGCGCTTCATGACGCTGCTGGCAGGCTTCGTGGCGCTGCTCCACCGCCACGGGGGACAGCCGCAGGTGCTGGTCGGGACGCCGGCGTCCGGCCGCGGCCGTCCGGAGCGGGCGGGCCTGGTGGGGTACCTGGTGAACCCGGTGGTGGTGCGCGGCGATGCCGCCGGCGACCCGACGTTCACGGAGCTGCTGGGGCGCGTACGGCAGTCGGCGCTGGGGGCCTTTGCGCACCAGGAATATCCCCTGGCGCGGCTGGCGGAGGAGCTTGGCGGAGAGCGGGACGGGAGCCGTTCGGCGCTCTTCCAGGCGATGTTCGTGCTCTATCGCGAGCGCGGGCCGGGAGAGGCGGGCCTGGCGGCTCTGGCGCTGGGGGAAGCAGGAGCGCGATTGGCGCTGGGCGGCCTGGCGCTCGAATCGGTGGCGCTGCCGCGGCGCAGCGCCCAGTTCGATCTGACGCTGCAGATGGCGGATCTCGGCCCGGGGCTTCTGGGGGCGCTGCAATACAACAGCGACCTGTTCGACGGCGCGACGGCGCAGCGACTGGCCGGGCACCTGTCCACCCTGCTGGCGGCGGTGGCGGCGGGGGCGAGGGACGGTGCCGGGCATGGCGCACAGCGGCGCCTGGGAGATCTGCCGCTGCTGGCGGCGGGCGAGCGGCAGCAGCTGCTCGAATGGAACGGCACCGCGGCGGCCTGCGGGCCGCCGGCCTGCCTGCACGAGCTGATCGCGGCGCAGGCGCGGCGGACGCCGGACGCGGTGGCGGTGGAAGCGGCGGCCGCCGGGTCCACGGAGGAAGACGGCGGCGCCTGGGAGAGCCTGACGTACCACGAGCTGAACGCGCGGGCCGAGCGGCTGGCGGGGGTGCTGCGCCGCTTGGGGGTGGGGCCGGAGACGGTGGTGGCGGTCTGCGCCGAGCGGTCGGCGGCGCTGATGGTGGGTCTATTGGGGATCCTGAAGGCGGGCGGCGCCTATCTGCCGCTCGACCCCGGCTATCCGCCGGAGCGCCTGCGGTACATGCTGCGGGACTCGGGGGCGCCGGTGCTGCTGGCACAGGAGCGCCTGCGGGCGGCGGTGGTGTCGCGGCTGCAGGCGCCGCCCGGCGGCACGGTCTGGCTGGACGGCGGCGCGGCGGACGGTGGCGCGGCGGACGGCGGCGAGGAAACCGACGGCGCGGCGGCGGGCGGCTCGGCGGCGGGCGGCAGCAGCGCTGGCGGCAGCGGCGCTGCCGCGGGCATGGCGGACGGCCTGGCCTACGTGATCTATACCTCCGGCTCGACAGGGCGGCCCAAGGGCACCATGAACACCCACCGCGGCATCGTCAACCGCTTGCTGTGGATGCAGGAGCGCTTCGGGCTGGGACCGGACGACCGGGTGCTGCAGAAAACGCCGGCAAGCTTCGACGTGTCGGTTTGGGAGCTGTTCTGGCCGCTCCTGGCTGGCGCGCGCCTGGTGATGGCCGCTCCCGGCGGCCACCGCGACGCCGCCTACCTGCTGCGCACCCTCGCCGCGCGGGAGATCACCACCTTGCACTTCGTCCCGGCGATGCTCGCCGCCTTCCTCGAGCACCTCGCCACCCTGCCCCGGCCGGCGCTGCCGGCGCGCCTGCGGTCCCTGCGGCGGGTGATGGCGAGCGGCGAGGCGCTGCCCTGGGACCTGCAGCAGCGCTGCCACGCGCTCCTGGGGGCGCCGCTGCACAACCTCTACGGGCCGACGGAAGCCGCGGTGGACGTGACGCACTGGGCGTGCGATCCGGCCAGCCCGCGGCGGCTGGTGCCGATCGGGCGGCCGATCGCCAACACCGCAATCCATCTGCTCGACCGCGGTGGCGCCCAGGTACCGGTGGGGGTGCCGGGCGAACTGTTCATCGGCGGCGTGCAGCTGGCGCGGGGCTACCTGGGGCGGCCTGACCTGACCGCGGAGCGCTTCGTCCCCAATCCGCTGGCCGGGGCGGCCGGGCCGGCGGGTTCGCGCCTGTATCGCACCGGCGACGTGGCGCGCCACCTCCCGGACGGTGCGATCGATTACCTGGGGCGGACCGACGACCAGGTGAAGATCCGCGGCTTCCGCATCGAGCTGGGAGAGATCGAGGCGGTGCTGCTGCGCTGCGGGGAGGTGCGCCAGGCGGCGGTGGTCGCGGCTCCGGCCAGCAACGAGTTTCGCGACCGGCGACAATCGGAGGCGCGACCGCCGGTCGCCGGTCGCGACGCTCCCGGCTCGCCGGCGGCGGTCGGCGCGGACGCCCAGGCAGGCGCGGCGGGGACGCCGCATCCGCCGCCGGGAGCGGTCGGACCGGCGGACCGGCGGCTGGTGGCCTACGTGGTGCCTGAAACCGCCGCGGCGGCCGCCGGCGCCGGGCGCGACGGCTCTAAGGCCGCGGCCGCCGGCGCGACCGGAGCGCTGGCCGAGCGCTTGCGCCGCCGCCTGCAGGAGAGCCTGCCGGAGCACATGCTGCCTGCCTCCTTCGTGGTGCTGCCGGCGCTGCCGCTGACCGCCAGCGGCAAGGTGGACCGCCGGGCGCTGCCGGCGCCGGAGCGGGCGGCCGGCGGCGCCGGCGACGGCGCTCGTCGGACCGCCCCTCGCACGCCGGCCGAGCAGCTCCTCGCGGGCCTGTGGGCGGACGTGCTGCCGGTGGGAGAGCCGGCGGACCCGCGCGCGCCGCGGATCGCCGCGGAAGACAGCTTCTTCGCGCTCGGCGGTCATTCGTTGCTCGCCGTCCGCATGCTGGCCGAGCTGCGGCGGCGCACCCAGGTGGAGCTGCCGCTCGCCCGGCTGTTCGAGCTGCCGCGGCTGGCGGACCTGGCGCACGAGGTCGAGGCGCGGGCGCCGGCCGCCGGCAGCCTGCCGGAGCCGATCCGCCGGCTGCCGCGGGAGACCCTGGACCTGCCCGTGGCGCTCGCGCAGGAGCGCCTCTGGTTCCTGGATCGGCTCCACCCTGGCAGCGCCGCCTACAACCTCGCCGGCGGCCTGCGTTTCGTCGGACGGCTCGAGCCCGCGGCGATCGCCGCCAGCCTCGGCGAGATCCGGCGCCGCCACCAGGTGCTGCGCACCCGCTTCGTGGCGCTGCCGGCCGGCGGCGTGGCCGCGCGGCTGGCGCCGGACGCCGGCGGTCCCGCCGCGCCGGCCGAGGCGCTGGCCATGATCGATCTCGCCGGCCTGCCGCCGCGGCGCCGCGCGGCGGTGGCCGCGGGCCTCGCGGCGGCGGCGGCGCGACGGCCGTTCGACCTTGCCCTCGACCCGCTGCTGCGCGCGCTCCTGGTGCGCCTGACGACCGGCGGAGATGGCGGAGACGCCGCGAGTGCCGGGTGCGCCAAGACCGCCGAGCGCGCCGCAAGCGCCAAGACCGCCGGGACCGACGAAAGCGCCGAAAGTGCCGCAAGCGCCAAGACCGCCGGGAGCGACGAAAGCACCGAAAGTGCCGAGAGCGCCAAGACCGCCGGGAGCGCCGAAAGCGCCGAGAGCGCCGAGAGCGCCAAGACCGCCGGGAGCGACGAAAGCACAAAAAGCGCCGCAAGCGCCAA
>DATKFK010000244.1:0-3184 GCA_035544375.1 Thermoanaerobaculia bacterium | reverse complement strand
AGCGGCGGCGCCTACACGCCCGGCAAGACGTTTCACACCGCGCGCAGCAACGCCGTTTACGTGCGCCGCCACGCCGGGCCGGCCGGGCTGGCCGGCTTCCTCGCCGCCAACCTGGCGGCGCTGCCGGTGGCCTGGCTCCGCGAGCTGGCGCGCGGCAACGCGGGGGCCGTGGCCGCCAAGGCGCGCGGCCTGCTGCACGGGCTGCGCGACCCGCTGCCGGCGCCGCCGCGCGGGCTGGGCGGCGACGCCTGAGAGGAGCCGGAACGATGGGCACCACGCTGATGTTCACCGTCGTCGTCCAGCTCCTGCTGCTGCTGCTGTCGATCTCCGCCCACGAGGCTGCCCACGCGTGGGTGGCCGATCGCTGCGGCGACTCGACGGCGCGCCTGCTCGGCAGGGTGTCGCTCAATCCGTTGCGCCACCTCGATCCCTTCGGCTCGGTGCTGCTGCCGCTGCTGCTGGCGGGATTGCCGCTGCTCAACCCGATGCTGCAGGTGCCGGTCTTCGGCTGGGGGCGGCCGCCGCTGGTGATGGCCAGGAACCTGCGCCGTCCCTACTGGAACTCGCTGCTGGTCAGCGCCGCCGGGCCGGCGGTCAACCTGCTGCTGGCGGGCCTGGCGACGGTCGCGGTGGGCATCGCGGCGGCGGTCCTTGGCGGCGACGCGCGGAAAGCGGCAGTGGCCACCCTGGTCTACCAGATCGACGACGGCACCGGGCGGCTCGGCGGCTTCCCGCTGATGTTCACGCTGGTGCGCCTGGCGACGATCAACGCCTTCCTGGCGGTCTTCAACCTGCTGCCGGTGCCGCCGCTGGACGGCGGCCAGATCGCGCTGCAGACGCTGCCGGTCGATTGGGCGGAAAAGCTTGCCAGCCTCCGCCCCTATGGCCTTATGATCGGCATGGCTCTCGCCATGCTCTGGGTGGTGCCGCTCCTGGTGCTGCCCTTCCATTTCATCCTGCTGCTGGTGATCAACTAGAGGTGAAAGCGAAACTGCTGGCCGAAGCGAAGGGGTGGGGGCGCGTGCACCGGTTTCATGGCTGGGGTCGCCGGCTGGCGGTGCTAACCAGTCTCGGGAAGGTCGTCGCGTTGAGCGCGACGCGGGAGAGGCCGTGACCGCGGAGAAGCAGGTCGTCCTGTCGGGGATGCGCTCGACGGGCAAGATCCACCTGGGGAACTATTTCGGTGCGCTCAAGAACTGGGTGGACCTGCAGGACACCTATCGCTGCTACTACATGGCGGCGGACCTGCACGCGCTGACCAGCGATTACGCCGACACCTCGCAGGTGGCCGAGAACACGATCGAGATGGTGACCGACTGGATCGCCGCCGGGCTCGACCCGGAGCGCTCGGTGATTTTCGTGCAGTCGCTGGTGCCGGAGCATGCGGAGCTGCACCTGCTGCTGTCGATGATCACGCCGCTCGGCTGGCTCGAACGGGTGCCCACCTACAAGGAGCAGATCGCGCAGATCGAGAACCGCGACCTGGCGACCTACGGGTTCCTCGGCTACCCGGTGCTGCAGACCGTCGACATCGTGATCTATCGCGCGCATTTCGTGCCGGTCGGCGAGGACCAGGCGAGCCACCTCGAGATGGCGCGCGAGCTGGTGCGGCGCTTCCACCACTTCTACGGCGAGCTGTTCCCGGAGCCGCAGATCCTGCTGACGCCGACGCCGCGGGTGCCGGGGATCGACGGCCGCAAGATGTCGAAGTCCTACGGCAACGCCATCAACCTCGCCGATCCGCCGGAGGTCATCCGCAAGAAGTGCATGCAGATGTTCACCGATCCGCAACGGCTGCGGCGCAGCGACCCGGGGCGGCCGGAGGTGTGCAATCTCTACGACTTCCACCGCTTGCTGTCGCCGCCCGAGGTGGCGGAGCGGGTGGCCGGGGAGTGCCGGGCGGCGGCGATCGGCTGCGTCGACGACAAGAAGCTCATCGCGCAGCAGATCATCGACTTCCTCGAGCCGATCCGGCAGCGGCGGGAGGAGCTGGCGCGCGACCGCAAGCTGGTGCTCGACATCCTGGAGGACGGCACCCGGCGGGCGCGCGAGCGGACGCGGGAGACCATGGAGCGGGTGCGCGCCGCGATGAAGCTCGACTACTGGCCCGAGCGGAGCCGGCGGCGGCAGGTGCCCGTGCCCGAGGACCCGGCATGAGGCGCGATGGCCCCGGGCAACGCGGGCAACGCGGGCAAGAGGACGGCGTGCCGGCGGCGGCCGAGGAGGCCGCGGTGCCAAGGGCGGTGCCGGCGGCGACCGCCGGCGAGCGCGGCGATGGCGGCGACGGCGGCGGCGAGCTGCTGCCGGCGTCGTGGCGCGTCCAGCTGCCGGTGTTCGAGGGGCCGCTCGACCTGCTGCTGCACCTGATCAAGATCAACCGCGTCGAGATCACGGACATCCCCGTGGCCGTCATCTGCGATCAGTTCCACGCCTACCTGCAGCTGATGGAGGAGCTGAACCTCGACGTCGCCGGCGAATACATCTACGAGGCGGCGCTGCTCATCCAGATCAAGTCGAAGATGCTGCTGCCGCGGCCGGCGTCCGCGGCGGGCGAGCCGGAGGAGGACCCGCGGCAGGACCTGGTGGCGCGGCTGCTCGAGTACCGGCGGCTCAAGGAGGTGGCGCAGTCGCTGGCCGAGGTGGACCGGCTGCGGGGCGGCGTCTGGACGCGCCGGCCGCAACCGCTGCCGGAGACGCCGGCCGACGAGCAGGAGGAGATCGAGCTCGGCGAGGTGTCGCTCTTCGACCTGCTGTCGGCGCTCAAGCAGACCTTGCAGCGCTACGACCGCGAGCACCCGCCGCCGCTGGTGGTGGCCGCCGACGCCTACTCGGTGCGCGACCAGTTCGACCGCCTGCTCGGCGAGCTCGACGCCGGACGCCCCTTCGACCTGCTGGCCGACCTGCGCCGCCGCTCGTGCCGGTCGGAGGCGATCGCCGCCTTCCTGGCGGTGCTCGAGCTGGCGCGCCTGAACCTGATCCGGGTTCACCAGACCGAGAGCGGCGAGATCCTGGTTTACCGCACCACCCGCGAGCTCGGCGCCGAGGAGCGGGAGGCGATCGGCGCAAGAGCGAGCGCGGCGAGATGGAGGCGGCGATCGAGGCGGTGCTGTTCGTCTCCTCGGAGCCGGTGTCGCGCGCCCGCCTGCTCGAGCTGTTCGAGGAGAGCGATCGCGGCCAGGCGGAG
>DATKFK010000243.1:0-17959 GCA_035544375.1 Thermoanaerobaculia bacterium | reverse complement strand
CCGGGCGATGGCCGCCAGCGCCCGCACCGCGCCGACGCCGCTGCGCCCGCCGGCGAGCGGCGTCGCGCCGGTGGCGATGCACTCGACGAAGTGGTCGCATTCGGCCTTCAGCGGCTCGCCCAAGGCGACCCGCGGGATGCGAATGTCTCCCTCCCGGATGCTGGTGCGGAAGGAGGCGAAGGTGTCGATGAACCCGGGCGTGCGCTCGGCGCTGACGCGCTTGTCATAGATGCGGATCGGCTCGCTCAGGTTCATGTCGTCGAAGGTCAGCATCCCCTCCTCTCCCACCACCGTGATGTCGCGCACCTTGCGCGGGCTCAGCCACGAGACCTGCAGATGCGCGATCACCTCGCCCGGATACCAGAGGGTCGCGAACACCGCGTCCTCGATGCCCGGATTGATCCAGCAGCCTCCCTGGGCGGCGGCATGCGAGGGTACCGCGTCGAGCCAGTCGTTGGCGATCGCGACGTCGTGCGCGGCAAGGTCCCAGGCGGCATTGACGTCCATGCGGATGGGCCCCAGGTTGGTGCGCACCATCGACAGGTAGAAGACGCGGCCGAGCCGGCCGGCGCGCAGGTGCTCCTTGATGTGGCGGATCCCGGCGTTGAACAGGAAGACGTGGCCCACCATGAGCACCCGGCCGTGGCGGTCCGCCAGGTCGCACAGCTCCTCCGCCTCCTCGACGGTGGTGGCCATCGGCTTCTCGACCAGCACGTGCTTGCCGGCGCGCAGGGCGGCGGCGGCCAGCTGGTGGTGCGTCCGGGTCGGGGTGGCGACGATCACCGCGGCGACCGCCGGATCGGCGAGCGGCGCGGCCGGGTCGGCCCCCAGCCGGATGTCGGGATGCCGGCCGCGGGTCAATGCCAGGCGGGACTCGTCGCGGTCCACCACCCACGCCACCACGCTCGTCTGCTGGTTGTGGAAGTTGCGGATCAGGTTCGGGCCCCAGTGGCCGGCGCCGATGACCGCGATCCGCAGCGGGTCCTTCATGATCTTGGCCTCCGGCATCGCTCGGCAGGCGCCTCGCCCCTGGGCTTCCGGGTGGTGTCGGAGCGGCCCTGCTCGCGGTGGGGTCCCGTCAGCGCGGACGGGCGACCTCGGTCCAGCAGACGTCCTCCTCCCGCAGGCCGTGCAGCCGCCGCCAGCCGGCGAGGTCGCGCCGCAACCGCTCGACGTCCCGGGGGCCGGCGACGACGTTCTGGCTGAGGCTGCCATAGCCCGGCGGCTGGAAGCGCGTGTAACCGCCGTTGACCGCCGGGACGCGGCTCGCGACCTGCGCCATCATGATCTCGACCTCGTAGACCCAGGCGGCGGTCGCGCGCCCCCCCCGGTCATCCTCGACCGCCATGTAGAAGCTGCGGCACCCGGGATCGATGGCGGCAGTATAGTGCGCGACCGCCGCCCGCGCCCCGTCCTTCGAGAAGGTGTACTCGCTGTACACCTGCTCCGCGCCGCACAGGCCCAGCACCGCGACGGTCGTCCACGCCCAGCGGCGGCGGCTGGCGACGAAGGCGGCGAGCCCGACCCCGGCAGGCAGCAGCAGCAGGATGCCCGCCCGCGACACGTACCGGAGCGCGCGTGCCCCGGGCACCACCGCCCTCACCGCGGTCCACAGGGTGAAGCCGCCGGGAAGCTGGGTCGTGAGGACGATCAGCAGCGCCGTGACCGCCAGCAGCAACCGCATCCAGGCATCCTCGCGGCGCCGCCAGAAGCCGATCGCGGCGCAGACCGCCGTGGCCAGCCCCAGCCCGAGCCGCTGCTCCGGTTCGCAGGGCATGTCGGCGAAGAGCGCCGACCGGCTGAACCAGAAGTAGAGCAGCGAGCGCCGCCCCATGTAGATCCAGGAGCGGAGCTGGGGCATCGCGGTGGTGGCGTCGTTGGCCCAGCTCAGCTCGCGGACGACGGCCAGCGCACGCACCAGCAAAGGGCTCAGCGCCAGGGCGGCCAGGACGGCCGCCATGCCGAGCGCCGCCAGGTTGGGCCGGAGCGCCGCCCACAGCCGCCCGCGCAGCTCGCGCGTCGCCAGCATGCACAGGCCCGCGCACGCCAGCAGGAACACGCAGAGCCAGCCTAAGTAGAAACAGGCGTAGAGCTGGGCGGTGACGGCGCCGGCCAGTCCCCAGGCCGACCACGGGCGCGGCCCGCCGCGGCAGAGACGGCAGAGGAAATACAGGGCCAGGTAGGTGTAGAAGATGGTGTGCAGCTGCGGGTTGTTGACCTGGGCCGCCAGCAGGTTGCCGAAGGCGCAGAGGAAGCTGCCGGCGAGCGCCGGCAGGGCGGCGAAGCGAAAGCCCCGGCGAAAGAGCAGGAAGGCGGCGGCGAAGTTGAGCGCCGGCAGCGTCATCATCCACAGCTGGTAGGCGGTGTCGGGGGCGAACCCCAGCAGGCGCCAGGGGCAATAGAAGGGCGCCGCGCCCAGGAAGGTCTCGGCATAGACCAGCGCGCCGCGGGCCGGGAAGAACACCGGCGGGTCCCACAGCGAAGCGTGATCGGGACGTCCGACGAGCCACAGGTATTCGTGCTCGCAGATGAAGTTCACCAGCATGTGATCGACGTAGTCGCCGGCGGTCTGGTGCAAGCCCGACCACGCCATGCGGTGGAAGAGGAACAGCTCGCCGAGCAGGAGCAGGCAGGCGAGGAGCGCCAGCTGGCGCGCGGTCAGCCATTGCCGCGGGCCGCGGCCGGGCGCTCGCCGCGTCTCGCCCGCCGCCGTCGCCGGCACGTCCTGAGCCTGCCCTGAAACCCCCGGCGCGGCCGGCTCGATCGGTGCGGTCATGGCGCGCTCCTCGCGCGGGCGTCCGCCGCCGGGTCCGTCGCCTCGCGCCGGAAGGCGCCAATGGAGTCGGCCTCGGCGCAGAGCGTCCAGTTGCCGTGCTCGCCGCGCAGCATCTCGTCGATCAACCGCACCGAACCCGTCGTGCCGTCGAGGTCCGGCCGCGCCGGGCAGCGGCGGCTGTCGTGGAAGGCGAGGACGCCCGCGGGCGCCAGGTGCGGCGCCCACGCCGTCAAGTCGTCGCGCACCGCCTGGTAGGCATGATCGGCATCGATGAAGATCAGCTCGGCAGGCCGTTCGAGGGCGATCTCGCGCGCCGCCACGGTCGAGGCGCGGCGCAGGAAGCGCACGCGGCCGGCCCATGGGCTCAGGGTGCGGCGGGCGATGTGCTCGTTGTACGACAGGCCGAGCAGGCGCTCGAGCCGGAGCTGGCGGCAGTAGGGATCGACGAGCCAGAGGCTGCCGGACGGGGCCATGGCCGCCGCCAGCCTGGCGCTGGTGGCGCCCTGGAAGACGCCGACCTCGACGACCGAGCGGCGGCCGCGCGCGAGCGTCTCGAGCAGACGGCTCTCGGCGGCGGTCAGGCTGGTCGCCGCCCGGTGCCGCAGCAGCAGGTAGCGCAGGAAGTCGCTCGTCGGTCCGCTCACGGCGCGGCCCGCCCGCGAGCGATGATGCGTTCGACGAAGTCGGCCACCTCCCCGGTCACCGCCTCCCAGGAGCGGCCGGCCATCGCCCGGCGCGCGCTCTCGCCGAGGCGCCGCCGCAGCAGGGGTTGGGCGAGGCACTCGGCGAGGCAGTCCGCCAGCCGCTCGGCGTCGCCCGCGGGATGGAGCAGGCCGGTGACGCCGTGATCGACCAGGTCGCGGTTGCCGGCGACGTCGGAGGCGATGCAGCAGCAACCGGCGGCCATCGCCTGCAGCAGCGCGAGCGGCTGTCCCTCGTAGAAGCTCGGCAGCACCAGGACATCGGCGCCGGCGTAGAGAGCTGCCTCCTCGCCGGCCGGGAAACGCGGCACGACGCGCACCGCCGGCCGCAGGCCCGCGGGCCAGGGCGCGAGGACCTGCGCGGCGTCGAGGCCGGTGCCGGCGAGGACGAAGCTCGGCCGGAGCCCCCGCGCGTCCAGCAGCCGGGCGGCGGCGACGAGCGTTGCCGTTCCCTTCCTGGGGAGCCAGCTGCCGA
Organism: Thermoanaerobaculia bacterium; assembly: GCA_035544375.1. GTDB lineage: Bacteria > Acidobacteriota > Thermoanaerobaculia > Multivoradales > UBA5704 > JASLEW01. The sequence goes on along the minus strand of DATKFK010000243.1, from coordinate 14,007 downwards.
CGAAGAGCACCGTCGCGGGGCCGGAGGCTACGGGCCGCTCGGGGCCGCGGGGGCCGTCCCAGGCCTCGACGCCATTGCGGAACCGCAAGACATCCTCCTCCCGCCGGCGATAGCGGCGCCGCGCGTAGGCAAGATCGTCGGCATTGAGCACCAGCAGAGCCCGGGCGTGCGCCAGGGCATAGTCGGCCGGCGCCAGCCGCCACCAGGGAAAGAGCAGCCGGGAGCGCCGCCGGACTCGAAGCTCGGGCCGCGACGACCAAGCCAGGACCGTCTCCCAGGCGCGCCGCTCGAGCCCGTGACTGAAAACGATGGCAGGGCGGCGCGCCAGGACGAACGGCAGGCCGGCCGGCTCGTGAACGAGGATGGCGGCCGGCCGCAGGCCGAGCCGGGCGTAGCGCCGGTAGGCCGCGAAGGGGAAGAGCGCCGGGTGCACCGGGCGCCCGACGGCCGCGGGGCCGATGTGGACGAAGTCGTAGCCGCGGGCGGCGAACGCCCGCTGCCAGTGCCAGGCCACCCGCCCCATGCCCGACTCGCGCGAGATCTCGATCTGCGCGACGTGGACGATCGTGCGGGTCGCTGGCGGGGCGGTGGTCATGGGGAGTCCGGCGGGTCGTCCAAGGCGGCGGGTCCGGTCTGTCGCGAACCGCGGCTAACCACCGATGGCCGCCTCGTACGTTTGCGCGATGGCCGGCCACGAGAAGCGGGCGTAGTAACCCGCCAGGTCGGGCGCCGCGCCGCCGCGGCCGGCAGGCTCTCGCGGCGGCGGGAAGGGCTGCAGCATCGGGCCCCAGAAAGGCGCCAGGTCCGGGACGGCGCCGACCGGGGTGGCGTAGACCTCGAGGCCCGCTTCCAGCATCTCGTTGAGGCACAGGCCCCAGCCCTCGACGACGCTGGTGAACAGGCCGGCGTCGTGGGCGGCGAGGATCTGCGGCAGCTCGCCGCGCCGGAAGGCCGGCAGGATGCGGACCCGTCCTGCCGCCAGCAGGCGGCGCGGAAGGTCCCTGGCGGCCGCCGCACCGCAACCGGCGATCGTGAAGGTGTCGTCCGGGTTGGCGCCGGCACGCTCCGCGATGAAGCGGACGAGCCGGCGAATGCCTTTCTGCGCCGACCATCGACCGATCCACAGAAAGCTCCTGCCGCCGCCCGGGGACGTCCGCCGGCGGTTGCGGCGCACCGCCGCGAAGGCTTCCTGTTCGCCGGCAGAGGGCGCCACGACATAGCGGCCGAGGCGCGGCGCGAGGTCCGGGAACCGCCGCCGCATCCACTCGTATTCGAGGGTCCCCTGGGCGAGGATGACCCGGGCGTGGCGCCATCCCCTCACCACGGCGCGGGCGGCCAGGGCGGTCTGGATCACCGCGACCGGCGTGTGGTGGGAGGGGCGCAGCAGCTGCCATTCGAGATTCCTGGCCAGGTACCGCAGCTCGGGCTGGACGCTGCGCGCCACCACGCTCCCCTGTCCCACCCAGGTCCCGGCGATCGAGATCGGCGGCGAGTCGATCACGTCGAAGGGGCCGTGCTCGGCGACGAACCTGCCGATGGCCCGCGCCTGGTCGGACCAGCGGCGCAGGCGGCTGACGGGCGGCGGCAGGGGTTCGGGCGACCAGGCCAGCGCCTGGTGGCCGCGAGCGCTCAGCGCCCGCGCCAGGTTGACGGCGACCTGCGCCGCTCCCAGCTCCGCCGAAAGCGGGGGATGGCTGACGAGGAGGATCCTCATCCCGCGGGCCTGGCACCGCTCGCGGCCGGGATTGCCAACGTGTTCCAGGCCGGCAGGGCGACGGGCTGCCGCGCCGCGAGCGGCTGGTTGGCATCGTAGAGCGCGTAGCCGGCCGCGGCCAGCAAATCGCCGACCGCCGCCGCGTTGCCGGCGCCGACCTCGCAGAGCAGCGTGGTGCGGCGGCGGGCGAGCAGCCGGGCCGCCCCCCGCAGGCAATCGAGCTCCGCCCCCTCGACGTCCAGCTTGAGGACGTCGGGGGGAGGGAACCAGCCGAGCAGCCAATCGAGCGTGACCATCATCACCTTGCGCGCGCTCCGCACGCCGCCGGCCTGGGTCGAGCCGGCGACGCTGGCCAGGTGGCTGGCGGCCCGCCCGCGGCTCGCCACCAGGAAATCCGCCACGCCGACTGTGCCGCCGACCGCCGCGCTCAGCACCTCGATCGGCGCCTGGCCGGGCGGCAGAGTGCCGGCGGAGCGCCGCAGCAGGTCCGCCAGCCAGTCGTCCGCCTCGACCGCCAGCACGCGCCCCGCCGGTCCGGCGAGGAACGCCGCCGCGGCGGCAAAGAGCCCGACGTTGGCCCCGATGTCCCACACCGTCGCGCCGGGCGCCACCAGCTCGCGGGCCATCCGGAAGAGCAGCGGATCGGCCTGGCGCAGATCGCGCCGCCACAGCTTCATCGCCGCGTCGGGAGAGACGAGAAGGGTGTGCCCGCCGAGCTCCGGCGGCAGCCGGCGCCGCACCACCCGGTCGCGGCTGAGCCGTTCGAGAGCGGTGCGCACGGCTTGCGGCGCCCGCCCCAGCGGCCCCCTCAGCATCGGCCGGCCTCGCGGGTCAAGACCGTGTCGCCGAGCACCAGCCGGTCCATGCGCGTGCGCAGGAAGCAGTCGATGGCCTCGGCCGGGGTGTTGACGATCGGCTCGTTCTCGTTGAACGAGGTGTTGAGCACCATCGGCACGCCGGTCTGCTCCTCGAAGGCGCGGATCAGCCGCCAGTAGCGCGGGTTGGTGCGGCGGGAGACCGTTTGCAGGCGGCCGGTGCCGTCCACGTGGGTCACCGCCGGGATCCGCGGGCGCTGCTCCGGCCGGATCGGGTAGACCTTGATCATGAAGGGGTCGGGGTGGTCGATGGTGAACCATTCGCCGGTCCGCTCCTCGAGCACCGACGGGGCGAAGGGGCGGAAGGATTCGCGGCGCTTGATCTTGGCGTTGAGCAGCTCCTTCATGTCGGCGCGCCGCGGATCGGCAAGGATCGAACGGGCGCCGAGCGCCCGCGGGCCCCACTCGGAGCGCCCCTGGTACCAGCCGACGACCTCGCCGCGGGCGATAGCGGCGGCGGTGTCGGCGGCGAGCGGGTCCTCGCCGGCCGCGGTCGCGATCCTGACCTCCCCCCAGTCGCCGTCTTGCCCGCCGGAACCGGCGACCGCCGCGGCGATGGCCCGCCGGATCTCGCTCTCGCCGTGGGCGGGGCCCCAGTAGCAATGCTCCATGACGAAGGCGCGCGCCGCGCCGCGCGCGGCGGGGTGCACCCAGAGCGCGGCGCCGAGAGCGGTGCCGGCATCGCCGGCGGCGGCCTGGATGTAGACGTCCTCGACGCCGGTGCGCTCGAACAGCTTGCCGTTGGCGAGCGAGTTCATGGCGCAGCCGCCGGCGAGCGCCAGGCGGCGCTGGCCGGTGCGGCGCAGCAGCGCGCGCACCAGGGCGAAGAAGCGCTCCTCGTAGACCGCCTGCAGCGAGCAGGCGACGTCCTTGTGGCGCTGGGTCAGCTCTTCGCCCGGGCGGCGGGCGGGCCCGAGCAGGCGCTCGAGCGCCGGGGTGAACAGCGGCGCCAGGACCGGCGCGCCGTCGTCCCAGGTCATGTCCACCCCCTCCGACAGGTGGCGGAAGTAGCGCAGGTCGAGGCGAAAGGTGCCGTCCGCGAGAGCGGGGACGACACGCCCGATCTCGGCGGCGAACGCGGGCTCGCCGTAGGCCGCGAGACCCATCACCTTGTACTCGTCGCCGAAGCCCGGGAAGCCCAGGTACTGGGTGACGGCGGTGTACAGCTGGCCCAGGGAATGCGGGAAGTGGACCCGTTGCAGCACCTTGACGTCATGACCCTGCCCCACGGCCAGCATGGCGGAGACGAAGTCGCCGAAGCCGTCGAGCGACAGGCAGGCCGCCTCCTCGAAGGGCGAGCAGAAAAACGCCGAGGCAATGTGCGCCAGGTGGTGTTCGACCGCGTGCAACCGCGGCGCGAGGCCGTTGCCGAGGGCCGCGGCGACGCGTGGCGCGAGCGCGGCCACCTGCGCCAGGTTGCGCGCGCGCCCGGCAGCCCGTCGCAGGCTGCGCGGGTGCGTGAGGGCGAGCGCCGCCTTGCGCAGCAGGTACGCGCGCGGCTGGCGCGAGACCGCGAGCGCCGAGACCTCGCGCAGGTCTCCCCCCAGCTCCGCGAGACAGAAGGCCAGCGACTGCTCCGGGAAGCCGGCCCAATGCTTGACCCGGCGGAAGCGCTCCTCCTCGACGCCGGCCACCATGCGGCCGCCGTCCAGGGCCGCTGCCGAGGCGTCGGCGTGAAAGGCCGAGAGGCCCAGGATCTTGGTCATCCGGGTTCGCCTCCGCCGCCGGGGGCGCCGGGGGCGCGGGGGGTGTCGAGGGCCGCCGGGACCGCCGGCGGCGGCTCTCGCAGCAGCTCTTCGAGCCGGACGTCCACCACCAGGCGGAACCAGAACGCCTGCAGGAAGTGGAAGACGAAGCCGTTCCTGCCGTCCAGGAAGCCCAGCAGGAAGAGGTAGCGCCAGCCGAAATAGAGGGCCGGCCGAAGGTACAGCGGCAGGCGATAGTAACGGCTCTTGAGCCACAGCGTCCGCTGGTCCGGGGTGCCGAACAGGCGCGGCGTGAGCTTCCACGCCAGTCCCTCCCGCCGCCGCGCCAGCTCCTCGCGGGCAAACGCCTCGGCGTAGCGCAGGTGCTTGCCGAGGTAGAACAGGATCGCGTCTTCCTTCTTGTTCCATTCGTCGAGCGGCGACGCCAGCCGCCCGACCCGGCCGCGGACGTAGACGCGGGTGTCCTGTTCCACGGGGTCGAGCTGGCCGCGGCCGCGCCGGAACAGCTTGAGCAGGTGCTTGCCGCCGTAGCCGCCGTGGCGGATCCAGGTGCCGCGGAAGATCTGCCGGCGCCTTATGTAGAAACCGTCCTCGACGATCTCCGGGCGCGCGAGCAGCGCGGCGATCTCGGCGCGCAGCGCCGGCGGCACCGCCTGGTCGGCCTCCAGGATGAGCACCCAGTCGTTGCGGATCGGCAGGTGGTCGAGGCCCCACTGGAAGATCCAGGGGATGATCCGGGTGTGATCGTAGGGCAGCTCGTGCACCTCGTCGGCATAGGGCCGGGCGAGCTCCCGGGTGCGGTCGTCGCTCTGGGAGTCGATGACGAAGACCTGGTCGGCGAAGCCGTGCACGCTCGCGAGGCAGCGCTCGATGTTGAGCTCCTCGTTGCGGGTGACGACGAGCACCGAGAGCGGGATCATGGAGCTGGCCGCGCCACGCCGTCGCGCGCCTGCCGGGCCGCCGCGAGCAGGCCTTCCCAGGCGGCGGGGTAGTCCCAGCCGGCGAGCACTTCGCGGTTGGTCCGCCGCACCTCCTGGAGCGGCAACGCCAGCGCCGCCGCGATGCGGTCCGCCAGCTCGGCGGCGTCGCCGGCGCGGTAGACGAAGCCGTTCTGTCCGGGCTCGATGAGGTCGCGGCCGGCGCCCACGCCCGTCGAGACGATCGCCGGCAAGCCGCAGGCGAGGGCCTCGGCCACCGACACTCCCCAGTGCTCCCGGTGGGCGGCATGGACGAACAGATCGGCCGCGGCGTACAGGGACGGCAGCTCGGGATACGGCACGTAGCCGAGGAACCTCACCCGCTCCGGCGCCGCGGCCCTGGCCGCCAGCTCGAGAGCGTCCCGGTCCGGACCCGAGCCGGCCACCAGCAGCCACACGTCGGCGCCGAGAAGGCCCGCGGCCCCGACCAGGTCCTTGGGCCCCTCCCGCGGATTGAGCTTGGCGACCGCGAGCACGACCCTGGCGGCGGCGGGAACGCCGAGCTTCTGCCTCAGGGCGGTGCGCGCCGCCGCCGCGATGCCGCTGGCGGCGCGGAAGTGCTCGACGTCCACGGCATAGGGCAGGCGGCCGCACCGCGCCGCGTCGACGCCGCAGCGTTCGAGGTAGTCGGTGGTCCTGGTGCCCACGCCCAGGAACAGGTCGTAGCGCCGGGCCAGGACCTGGCCGAAGAGCAGCCGCTTGGCGGCCAAGGCCAGGTGCGAGCTGCCGGTCGCGTCCGAGTCGAGGCGCAGCGCGGTGGCGATGCGCAAGCGCCGCGCCAGCGCCGTGGCTCGCCGGTATTCGCGCTGCCTGTAGCCGTTGGTGACCAGCAGGTCCCAGCGGTTGCCGCGCAGCTCGTCGGCGAGCCAGCCACGGCGCCAATCGGCAGGGAACGCGGCATGCTCGTAGCCGCTGAGCAGATCGATGCCCCAGTCCACCGCGAAGCCGAGCTCGGGGTCGAAAGCCGGCGCCGCGACGTTCGCGCCGGTGAAGAGGACCCGCAGCGTGTGCGCGGGGTGGTGCGTCCTGACGTAGCGGAAGAAGGGCGCCTCGAACTGGGTGGGGCGCTCGACCAGGAAGAGGATCTTCATGAGGATGCGGGCAGCGCGGTGGGCTGCCCCCGGGTGTCGAGAACCGCGTCGTAGACCTGCTCCATCCGCCCGGCGATCGCCTGCCAGGAGAACAGGCGCGCCGCCGCCTCGGCCCCGCGCCGCCCCATGGCCGCGCGGCCCGCGGGGTCGGCGAGGAGCCGGTGCAGGACCGCGCCCAGCTGCCGCGGCTCGCCGCTCGTCACCACCCCGGCGCCGGCCTCGGCGACGGTCGCCGCCAGTCCGACCTCGGGCGTCACGACCGCCGGGCAGCCGGCGGCCATCGCCTCGAGCACGACGTTGCCGAAGTTCTCGGAATAGGAGGGCAGCACCAGGGCGGCGGCGCCGTGCAGCAGGGCCGCCTTGTCCGCCCCGTCGACCGGGCCGAGCCGCAGGACCCGCGCCGCCACGCCCGCCTCGGCGGCGAGCCGATCCACCGTCGCCAGGTAGCCCTCCTCGTCGTTGCCGGCCAGCGCCAGGGTGGCGTCCGGCGCGTGCGCCAGCGCCGGGATCAGGCGGTCGAGCCCCTTCTTCCAGCTCACCCTGCCGAGGAAGAGCACCAGCCCGGGGCGGGCCAGCGCGGCGCGCACCAAGGGCGAGAGCGCCGCCCCCGGCCGCGGCGGTTCGGCCTCCACCCCGTTCGGCACCACGTGGACCGGCGGCAGCGTCAGCCCAAGGCGAGACAGCTCCGCCGCTTCCAGCTCGCTCGTGGCGTGGATGGCGGCGGCGCGCACCAGGGTGCGGCGCTCGACCAGCTGGATCCAGATCTCCTTGCGCAGGCGCCCGCGCCGCCGCAGCAGGTCCGCCACCAGCATGCCGCGCGGCGCGACCAGGTAAGGAACGCCGGCGCGCACCGCGGCGCGGGCCGCCGCCGCGGTCGGCCATAGAAAGACCGAATGCAGGTGGACGAGATCGAAGGCGGCGACCCCGTCCGGCGAGAGGGCGGCCGCCATGGCAGGCGAGCGATAGAGGCGCCGCGGCGCGGCCACCGGGAAGTACCGGACGGTCACGCCGTCCACCGTGACCGGCGCGGCCCGCGGCACGTCGAGGGTCCCGGCGCCGTGGACGTCGGTGGTGAAGACGGTCACCTGGTGCCCGCGCGCCGCCAGCGCCTTGCACAGGCCGTGCACCGCCGCGACCGGACCGCCGTGGCGCCAGGCCGGCACATAGGTGGGGATGACGTGCAGGAGCCTCATCAGGCCGCCTCCCGCTTGGGGACGACGGCGCGCAGCAGCTCGGTCAGCCGGCGATGGTAGGCCGGCCAGGTCGCCGCCTCCGCCGAGGCGCGGCAGCGCTCGCGCATGGCGCGCACCTCGTGGGGATTGCGCACGCACCAGGCCATCCGCTCCGCCAGTGCCGAGGCGTCGCCGGCCGGCACGATCCAGCCGTTGCGGCCGGGAACCACCAGCTCCTTGGCGCCGACCATCTCGGAGACCAGCACCGGCAGCCCGCTGGCGAGAGCTTCCGGGACCACCATGCCGAAGGAGTCGTTGCGCGATGGCAGCACCAGGCAGTCGGCGCCCCGCAGCTCGTCCGCCAGCTCGGGCTGGCCGACCGGCCCACGGACCGCGATCCTGTCGCCGCGCCCGCCGTCGAGGAGAGCGGACGCGGCGTCGCCGCGCGGGCCCACCACCCGCAGCCGCGCCGCGGGCAGCTCGCCGGCGATCCGGTCGAAGGCGCCGAGCAGCAGGTCGAAGCCCTTGCGGCGGATCGTCGCGCCGCAGAACAGGAAGACGAAGCGGCCATCGTTGCGCGCCGCAGCGCCGCCCGGCGTGAACAGCTCGAGGTCGGCCCCCAGCATCAGGGCGTGGACCTTGCCGGCTGGCACCCCGGCCTCCAGGTAGGTGTCGCGAGCGAGGTTCGAGACGGTCAGGACCTGGTCCGCGAGGGCGATCTCCCGGTCTTTGATCCGCGTGATGCGGCGATGGAGGCCGGGGGGGTCGGTGGTGCCGTGCAGGCGGTCCTGGGCGCGGTGATGCAGGGACGGAGCATCGAGGATGGTGGCGATGCCCAGCCGGCGGGCGGCGCGGAAGGTGGCGAGGGCCGAAATTTCGCAGGCGATCACGGCGTCGGCGGCGACGCGCCGCAGCCCGGCGGCCGCCCACAGATCGAAGATGCGGCAGGCGAGCAGGTCGACCCGCGCGGCGCCGCCGCGCGCCAGCAGCGCATCCCCCGCGCGGCGCAGGGAGGGCGTGAGCGGGAACCAGCGGGCGAGCTCCGGAGCGATGGCCACCGGCGCATAGCGGGAAAAGCGCCGCCGCATCGCGGGCGGGACCCGGCGCGCCTGCTCGGCGGTTGCCGGCACGCCCGCCCAGTAGCCCGCGAGCATCGCCGCGCGCTGCAAGGCGAGGGCGGCCTGATGGGAGTGCTGCCGGCCGGGATGGGTCACCAGGATCCTCATGGCGCGCGCTCCCGCCGGGCGAGGGCGGCCGGCAGCGGCGAGGTTTGCGGCCGCGCCGCCGCTGCCGATGACCCGGCGGCGGCGCTGGCCCGGGCGGCGCGCAGGATCGCCACCCGGTCGAGCCGCATCACCGTCAGCAGCAGGCCGCCGAAGAACCAGAAGAAGAGGTCCGAGGTGACGTCGAAGACGATGCTGCCGGGCAGCTCGGCGAGGAAGAACATCAGGCAAGCCGTGGCGATGGCGCGGTGGAAGGTCGTGGCCAGCGAGAAGACCTGGCGCAGCGCGAAGACGATCAGGTAGACGCGCGCAAAGTAGACGAGCAGGAACCCGACCGGACCGAGCTCGAACATGACCCTGCCGCTTTCCGCCTCGAAGGCGTGGCCGTCGAGCCAGCTGTACGGCACGATCCCCGGCGTCACCGCGGCGGCGGTCTGGTGGGTGGCGCCGATGCCATAGCCCAGGGGCCCCGCGTCGGGGAGGGTCTCCCATGGGGAGATGAACGGCAGGACGAGGCGGTCGCCGATGTCCTCGGTGCCGGCGGCCCGGCCGATGAAGGCGCTCAGGGCATCCGAGCCGGCCGAGGCAAGCAGCAGGCCGAGCAGGCTGACGCCGACCAGCAGGCGGCCGAACGTCGCACCGCCCTCGGCCCCGCGCATCACCGCCAGCCACCAGTAGAGCGGGAACAGCAGGGCGAGGATGAGGACCGGCCCTCGCGAGCCGGTCATCAGCATGCCGACGGCGGCCATGCCGAGGGCGACGTAGGCCGCCAGGCTGTGCCGCAACCGCCAGCGGGTCGCCGCCAGGTAGGCCTGGACGAGGATGGTGATCGCCACCAGGTAGGAGCCGTAGCCGGTGATGTAGGAGAACGTGGCGGTGACGCGGACGAACTCCGAAGAGCCGAAGGTCGAGACGTAGCCGGTGGCGGCATCGGTGCGCGCATAGACGTTGAGGAAGCTCGACGAGGGGCTCAGGAACTGCGCGACGCCGAGGATGCCGACGGGTATCGACAACAGGATGTAGCGGCGCAGGAACGACACCAGCTCGCGGTCGGTCGGCAGCGCCGCGGGCACCACGAAGAGCAGCGGCACGTAGAGCAGGTACGCCTTGAATCCGAGTAACCCGACCAGCAGGTTGGGCAGCTTGGGATTGAAGATCTGCAAGAAGCCCACGACCGCCCCCAGCGCCAGTGCGGTATAGAAGGCCGGCAGCGGCGGCGGCTTGAAGCGGTCCAGGGCGCGGTCGCGCAGGCAGCCCACGTAGACGCCCAGCAGCAGCACGTCCTTGGCCAGGTAGACCAGGTCCTGCGCGCCCGGGAACAGCCATTTGCGGATGGCTCCCTCGAGGACCAGCAGCACCATCACCAGCTGCACCGCCGTCCGCCAGCGGGCGATCGCCCACAGGAAGGCGCCGGCGCCGGCGAAGAGGAGGAGGGGGCGAAGGTCCATGTCAGCTCACTGCTTGCGGCGCGTGCCGCGCTCGCCGGCGCGCCGCCAGGCCGTCCTCGAGCACCTCGAGATAGAGGCGGGCGATCCCCTCGCTGCCGTGCCTGGCCAGGTGGGCGGCCGCCCCGGCGCGCAGCGCCGCCACCTGCTCGGGTTGCCGGAGCAGCTCTTCCAAGACCGCCGCGAGATTCTCCACGCTGCCGTTGCGGAAGGTGCGGCCGCAGGGGCCGATGGCCTCGGGCAAGCCGCCGCCGGCGGAACCCACCACGACGCACCCGCAAGCGATCCCCTCCAAGGCGGCAATCCCGAAAGGCTCGTTGTAACGCGACGGCAGGACCAGGATACGGTGCCGGTTGAGCAGGGCCACCAGGTCGTCGCCGGAGCGTGGACCCAGGAAGTCGATCTGCTCGGCGATGCCCAGTCGCGCCGCCTGCCGCTCGAGGGCAGGCAGCTCCTTGCCGCCGCCGACCACCGTCAGGTTCGGCCGCAGGCCGTTTCGAGCCAGCTGCGCCAGCGCCGCGAGCAGCAGGTCGACCCCCTTGTCCGAGACCAGCCGTCCGAGGAAAGCGAGGTCGCGGTCGCGCGCCACCTCGGGAATGAGGCGAAACAGATCGTCACGGTAGGCATTGGGAATGATGAACGAGGGAGAGCTCAAATCCGCCGCCATCGCCGTGCTCACCGAGATGGAGACCGCGGCGTAGCGCAGCAGGAAGCGCTTGAGGCGGTCCTGCCAGGCGACGTGCCCGTCGCTGCGACAGTACCAGCTGTGGTGGGACACCGCCCACGTCCGGCGCACCAGGAGCAGCGGCCAGAGGCCGCGCAAGCTGACGTTGGCCTGGAAGAAGACGTCGCAGGAGCGCACCGCGCGCAGCAGCGCGGCGAACCCGGGGCGCCGCAGCACCCGGAACGTGAAGGCGCCGTCCCCGCCGTCGCCGTCCGCGGCCGCGGTCCGCGTCACCACCGTCACCTCCTGGCCGAGGCGCGTCAGGCGATCGGCGAGCAGGGCCTGCCCGATCTCGAGGCCGCCGATGTGCGGCAGGAAGGCGGGCGAGTAGATCAGGATCTTCATGCCGCGGCGAAGCCGGAGAGCAGGGCGTGAAAGCGCGCGGCCTGGCCGGCCAGGTCGTGGCCGCGGTACCAGGCTCGCGCCCGCGCGGACAGGGCGGCGGGGTCGGACGGCGGCGGCTCCACGCCGGCTTCCCAGAACGGCGGACACTCCGCGGCGGCGGCGCGTGGATGGCGGAGTGGCCAGGCGCAGACCGGGACGAGGCCGTGGGCGCAGTAGGCCGCGAAGACCGTCGACTTGGGCAGGAAGGCCGCCGGGTAGCCGAGGAATCCGGCGTACGAGCGCAGGAGGACGGCGCTCGCCGCCGCCGCCGGCAGCGTCCCCAACGGCTTGACCGGCACGCCGTCGAGGCGCTCCGGCAGGCCGGCCAGGGGCGGCCCCAGGTCGAGCACCTCGGCGATGTCGAGGGCCCGGCAGGCGGCGGCCAGCGCCGGTCGCAGCTCGCCGTAGGCGCGCCGGCGGTTGCCGGCCCCGCCGAACACCAGCATGGCGCGCGGCCGGCGCTCGGCGGGTGGCGGCACCGCCGCCGGCTCGCCCACCGTCGAGAACACGGGCGTCACCCACACGTCCGCCGCCGGCCGCAGGCGCGCCAGCATCCGGCCATACAGGGCGAGGCTGGTGGCGGCGCCGTCGCTGGCGCGCAACAGTCGCATGGCGAGCCGCCGCTGCAGCGGCGATAGCCAGAACGAGCTGCGCCACGGCGGTCCGGTGGCGAAGACCTCGTGGAAATAGGTCACCAGGCGCCTGCCATGCGCGCCGGCCCGCCAGCGGCGGAGCCCGCCGACCACCCAGGAGGGGCAGCCGCGGCGCTGGTAACCATAATTGACATAGTGCACGAGCACAGTTGCGGCGCCGCTCGCCGCCAGCTGGCGCGCCAGCGCGGCGGCGCGCCGCTCCCGCACGCGTTCGCCGGCGAGCTCGCCGGACCCCCAGCCGGGGTCGCCAACCAGGTAACGGGAGCCGATGCCGAGCTCGGCCAGCGCCCGCCCGAGCGCGGCCGCGTAGCTCCCCACGCCTTCGAGCGCCGGCGGCAGCCAGGGGACGAGCTGCACGATCGTCATGGCCGTTCGCCGGCGCGGCGGGCCGAGGCGACGGTCGGCGCCGCGCTCGGCACGCCGGTCTCCGCCGCCGCCGCATACGCCGCCAGGCAGCGGTCGGCAACCTGGTCCCAGGTGAAACGCGTCTCGACCCGGCGCCGCGCCTGCGCCGAGAGCTGGCGCCAAAGGCCGGGATCCCCGGCGAGCCGGGACAGCGCGGCGGCGATGGCCGGCGGATCGTTGGGCGGCACCAGGAAACCGGTGCGCTCGTGCTCGACGATTTCGGGCAGCGACGCCGCGCGAGAGGCGACGACCGGGCAGCCGCAGGCCATTGCCTCGACCGGCGCCAGGCCGAACAGCTCGTGCTCGCGGGCGTTGCCGCCGGGATCCACCGGGGTCGGATGCACCAGCGCCATGGCCCGCTGCAGGATGGCGATCACCTCCGCGTCGGCGAGGCCGAGGTGGAACCGCACGTCCTTGCCCGCCGCGAGGGCGCGCAGCCGCTCGAGATAGGCGGCGTCCAGGGCCGAGCCGACGACGTGCAGGGTCATTCCCGGCGGCAGCCCGGCGATCAGGAAATGGAGTCCCTTGTGCGGCAGGATGCGGCCGAGCGAAACGGCCGAGCCGTCGTGCTCCGGCACCGGCCGCCGCGGATAACGCTCCAGGTCGACGCCGCAGAAGATCACCCGGTAGGGGCGCGGGCGGCCCGGCAAGGTGCGGGCGGCATAGTCCGAGATCGGCAGATGGCCGCTGATCCAGCGTGACTGGTCGACGTGGAAGCCGGGAGTCCAGGCGCCGCCGCCCAGGTCCGATACGAACACCCGGCTGCCCTGGCGGTGGCCGAGGAGCGCGGCGAGGAAGGTCGGCAGCACGTAGTACTGGTGGCAATGCACGACATCGGCGCCCCTCAGCTCGCGGCCCAGCCAGGGCGAGAACGGCACCATCTTCTGGCGCGACCAGCTGCGCAAGATGACGCGTTCATAGGCGGGGCCGATCCGTTCACGCCGCGCCCGCCGGCCGAAGCTCACCAGCTTGACGTCGGCGCGGCGCGCCATGGCGCGGGCCAGCTCTTCGGCGAACCGCTCGCCACCGCCCAGGTACGACTCGGCGGCGAAATAGGTGGGCGTCACGTGGCAGACGCGCAGCGGGGCGGCGTTGCTCAGGTCGCCTCCTTGACGGCGCGCAGCTTGAACATCAGGAACCACGCCGGGAAGATCCAGGCCAGCCGCCGCTCGTAGAGCGCGGGCCGGCGATTGGCGAAGCGCGACAGCAGGCGGTCCCAGGGGGCGTGGTAGAAGACCAGGATGCGCTGCGTGATCTCGAAGCGGGCGGCGGTATAGAAACTCGAGGGGTGGCCGGCGGTGAAATAGTCCATGGAGAAATAGCCGAGATGATGACGGTGAGTGGGGTCGGTGAACGAGTTGGCGCAAGAGAAGTGGGGCGTCGTGATCTCGATCGTGCCGCCCGGCGCGAGCAGCTCGTGTGCCTCTTCGAGGAAGGCCCTGACGCTCCCGAGATGCTCGATCACGTCCAGCGCCAGGATCCGCTCGAAATGGCCGCGCGGCAGCGGGTAGGGGCGCCGGTCGAGGTCCCACACCAGGTCGGGCTCGACCTCCGAGCGGGCATCGACGTTCCAGCAATCGGGGCGCCGGTCGCGGCCGCAGCCGAGGTTGAGCTGCTTCGGCAGCCGGTTCATTGTCG
>DATKFK010000242.1:0-2979 GCA_035544375.1 Thermoanaerobaculia bacterium | reverse complement strand
CCTTCTCCGGTACGAACGACTCCGGCCCAGCGGTGGGAGCTAGCGGGAAGACCGTCGCCGGTCCCTCCTTCCGCACCGCCAGCCGACCCAGGCCCTATTCGTGGATGATGCTGCAAGGAACGACAGCGTCGGTGCCGCTGTACGAGCCCGTCCAGTTGGAGCCGCCGCCGCCCCGAGCTCCACCGGTCACGTACTGTTTGAAACCTTCAGGCGTCCCGGCGTGATCAGAATTGGCGTAGGGGTTCGACGGGTCGCCGTCCACGGGCTTGACGCCGAGCGTAGCGTCGTCGGTCGAGAACTGCGTGTAAGCGGCTGCGGCCCATTGCCACTCCACGGTCAGCCCTTGCGTGCTCGAGGCGAAGGTTCCCGACCAGGTGACGGGACTGATGCCGCCCGGAAGACCGCCCGCCGGAACCTGGAAGGACAGACCGTCGAGGAAGACGTTCTTCGAGAAGCTCGATGGCACGACGGTGGTCCAGGCCACGCCGTCGAAGGTGGTCGACGCTTCGGTGGCGGTTGACGAGAAGGTGAGCGAGCTGTCAGGCACGTTCAGCTGGTAGGTCGTGTCACCGGCAGTGAAGCTGATCGTCGAGCCTGTGAAGTCGATGGTGGTCGTGGAGCTGACGTCGATACCCTTGACTTTGAGGACAGCGTTGAACCAGACGAAGTTCCCGCCGGCGACGGGAGTGCCGTTGAAGTTGGAGCCGTTCGCCGAGGTGCACGAATCCGCGCCGGCCGCCGAAGCGACGAGCGGCAGGAGCGCCGCCACGCACAGGGCAGTCAACAAGCGGTGTCCGGGGAGCCGGCAATACCGGGCAAGAGAGATGGAATCTACGCACGGCGATCGCATCGCTTTCTCCTCTCCCGAGTTGGCAGGGTACTCGGTGAGTATCAACCGCCGCGTCGGGCATGTCAAGTCCGGAGCTGGGGCGAAGCGCCGGCGCGGCGATCAGGCGACGCCGGCACGGCGCCGGTGCGGTTTGGGCGCCGGCACGGCGCCGGTGCGGTTTGGGCGCCGGCCCCGGCCCCGCTACTCGGCGGCCTTGGCCGCCAGGGTTTCGACGGCGGCGATGTTGGCCAGCAGCTCCGGCGGCAGGCTGTGCCGCTGCTGCAAATAGGCGGGACTGTTGTAGGTGACCCAGACCTTTCCCGTTGCGTCCTCCCAGATGAGGATCTTCAAGGGAAGATCGAGGGCGCTGCTCGGCGACGCCAGCATCAGGGGCGTGCCGGCCTTGGGGTTGCCGAAGATCAACAGCTTGGTGGGGCGCATGGGTATGCCCACCTTCTCCGCTTCTCCACTGTGATCGATCAGCGCAAAGATGGTGACACCCTTGGCCTCGAGAATGCCCCTCAGCCTGGCCAACGTCTGGTCCACGGAATGACTGCTGGGTTTGCTGACGAGCCCATCGCCGGCTGTCGACGCCATGACCGCCTCCTCGCTCTTCCCGGAACCGGAGAGGAAAGAGCCCTGGACGAAAACCAGGTTGATCGCCAGCGCCAGCCCCAGGATCACCAGCAACAACGCGATCCCGACGGCCCAGGTCGGTCTGCGCGGCAGCATCGGCTGGCCGCGCTCCAGCTCGCGGAGCTGGCGGACATAATTCTGCGTGGAATGCACGACGGCAACGATGCCAACGAAAATGAGCGCGGTTCCGAACCACGCCGAGATTCCTGACGACGGTGGCGCGGCAGCGTGCAGGCTGATGCGAAGCCCCTGCAGAAAGAGGCCGAAGCGCGCCACGACGAAACCGAATCCCATCATTGCGATGCCGGAACGCAGCCACGCCAGGAAGGTCCGCTCGGCGGCGAGACGATCACGGCGATCAGCGCTTTGCTCGGTTTCCACCGGCATATTCATCTTGCCGCCCCACGCCTCCCGCCGCGGCATCGTACCTACTGGCTTGACGCCCCGCCCGCAACGCCTCCCGGCACCGATTCCGATGGGCGATCGATTGCCGCAGGCTGCTATTGAGAGCTTAAAACCTGGGCGCGCCCGCGGCTCGGCTCATTTGAGCTCCGCCAGCATCTGGCGGGCGTTCTGCGCTTCCGGGTCGTTCGGCGCCAGCTTGAGGAAGGCCTCGAGGTGCTCCTTGGCGCGCGCCAGGTCGCCGACGTTGGTGTAGCAGAGCCCCAGCATGTAGTGCGCCCGGGCGTTGTTGGGATCGCCCTGGAGCACGCCCTCGAAGACCTTGGTGGCTTCCGGGACGCGGTTGCCGTTGTAGAGCTCGATGCCGTGATTGAGGGGATTGCCGACCTCCCCCTTGGCGTTGTCCATGGCCGCCTTGGCCTCGCGGGCGCGCGGGTCCTTGAGCTCGGTCAGCACCTTGTAGCGCAGCTGCAGGGCCGACAGGCTCTGCGGCGCTGCCGCCACCCACCGGTCGGCCACGTCGAGCGCGGCGCGGTAGTCCTGCTTCGAGAGATAGATGTTGGCGAGCGCCCCATAGGCAGGCTCGAGCGTGCGGTCCACCTCGATCGCGCGCTTGAGCTCGGCGGCGGCCTGGTCCACCTGCTTCCCCTTCAACGCGTCGGCGGCCTCGTTGTAGAGGCTCACCGCCACGTCGCGGGCCAGCTCCGGCCCCGGATGACTGGCGGCCAGCTCGTCGAGCGCCTGGGCGGCCCGCGCCTTGTCGCCCATCGCCTTGAGCGCCTGGTAACGGTCGATCATCACCCGCGGCTTGCCGGGCTCGAGCGCCAGGGCGCGATCGGCGGCGGCGAGCGCGTCGGCGGGCCGTTTCAGCTCGAGGTAGACGCCGGCCAGGATGGCGTGGGCCGCCGCCAGCTTCGGATCGAGCGTCGCCGCCTGCTCGAACTTCGCCGCGGCGGTTGCGAGGTCCTTGGCCTTGAGCGCCACGACCCCCTCGTTGTAGGCGACGACGGCGTCGTGCTTGGCCTTGGCCTCCGCGGCGTTGGCCGGCGGCGTGGACGACGGGGCCGCGCCGGGCGCGGCGGGTGCGCCTGGTGCCGCGGCCGTGCCGGGAG
>DATKFK010000241.1:0-7426 GCA_035544375.1 Thermoanaerobaculia bacterium | reverse complement strand
CGCGCTCGAGCGCCGTCTGCAGCAAGCCGCTTCCCACGAGGAGCTCCCTTCCGGGCCGTCGCTGGCGCCGCAACGCCGGCGCCGAGCAGGCCCGTGCGCCAAGGCGCCGCCGCACCGCGAAGCGGCCGCTGCCGACGGTCCGGCACGATCCGGCACGATCCGGCACGGTCCGGCACGGTCCGGCACGGTCCGCGGCGACGCCGGCGATCCGTCCGGCACGATCCGGCACGATCCGCGGCGACGCTGGCGATTTGTGATGCCTTCAATAGTGATGGTGCGCCAGGGCATTTTTTGCGCGCCGCCATGCCGACGCGGGCACGCCTCGGACCGCCCCGGCACCGCGCGCTTCGCGACCGCGACGTGCCGCAGTCTTGGATCTGCCGCCATCCGCCGCCGCGGGGCGCGGCGCGCTATGGGAAGCGGCCGCTGCCCTGCAGGTAGTCGAGGCGGGCCTGGCGCGCGGCGTCCTCGGCCGTGGCCACCGCGGTGTCGGCGTCGCGGGCGCGGCGCTGGGCGTCGAGGACGTCGAGGCTGGTCGAAGCGCCGGCCCCGTAGCTCAGGTTGACGATGTCGAGGGCCTCGTGGGCCTGGGCGGCGGCGCGGCGAGCGCTCACCAGGCCCTGGTCGGCCAGGCGCATGGCCTCGCCGGCGATGCGCACGTCCGAGCGCGCCTGGACCCTGCCGGTGGTCAGGTTCGCCACCGCCTCGTCGACCAGCGCCCGGCGCTCGTGCTTCTCGCCGGTGCGCAGGCCGCCGTCGTAGATCGGCACGGTGAGCTGCAGCACCGCCTGCCAGCTGTGCGACAGCGCGAAGCCGGTCGAGGGCTGCTGCAGCTGCTCCGAGAAGCTGAGCGCGAGCGACGGCGCCCGGTCGCGCCAGCTGTCGCTCAGCACGTGCTCGGCCGCGGTCTGGCGCATCGCCAAAAGCAGCACGTCGGCCCGCCGCTGCTCGACGCCCGAGAGCGCCTCGCCGATCGGCGGCAGGTCCGCGAAGTCCGGCTCGTCGGCGGCGTCGAAGGGACCGTCGCCCGACAGCAGCACGCCCAAGGCCTCCTGGGCGCGGCGCAGCTCGACCGTCGCCTGCTCGAGCAGCACCTCGTCGTTGGAGACGTCCTGGGCGGCCTGCACCTCCTCGAGGCGGCTGGCCGCGCCGGCCACCTGGCGCTGATGGGCGACGTCGTAATGCGCCCTGGCGGTTTCGAGCGCCCGCTGGTCGGCGTCGATGGTGCGGTGGCGGGTGATCACCATCAGGAAGGCGTTGGCGGCCGCCACCGCCACCCGGCGCTTGGCGTCGGCCACCGACAGCTCGGCGATGGTCTTGTTGTCGATGGCGTGGGCCCACTGCGCCCAGCTCGCCAGGCTGACCAGCGGCACCGTCACGGTGCCGCTCTCGGTCTTGACGTCGTGGGGTTGGATGACGACCGGCCCGAACTTGATCTCGTAACCGTAGCGGGTGTAAGCGGCGTTGGCATTGACCTGCGGCAGCGACGTCGAGCGCGTCTGCTCGATCAGCGCCTCGGCGCGCAGCACCTCCGCCACCGCCTGCTGCACCGAGGTGTTCTGCGCCAGGGCGCGGTCGATGGCGGCGCGGAAGGTGATGCGCTCCGCTTCGCTCATGGGCGCCGCGCCGGCGACGCCAGGACCGGTGCCGACCGGGGCAGGAGCCGCGGTGCCGGCGGCGGCAGGAGCAGGGGCCGCGCCGCCGGCAGCCGCCGGCGGCGGCATCGCCACGGTGGGGGTCGCGGCCGGGGCCGGAGCCGGCGGCTGGTAGCCGCTCGCGGGCTGCCCCGCGGATGGCGCCGCAGGCTGCCCGGCGGGCGGCGGCGCGGACTGCCCGGCAGCCGGCGCCGGCAGGACGAGCGCGGCCGCGCCCAGCGCCAGCAGGGCCAGGGCCCAGGCCAGCGCCGCCGCCGGTGTCTTCTTCATGACCGGCATGACCGGCATGGCCGGCACGGCGGGCATCGCGGGCCGGAAGGTGGAGGTCGAGACGGATTCAGTCATGGTTGGTGATTGCCTCCCGCCGGCTCCGCCGCCGCTGCCGTCGCGGACCCTGCCGCCGGCGCGGTCGCCGCGGCGTGCCGGCCGCCTCCCGGGAACAGGCTGCGGATGATCACGTAGAGCACGGGGATGATGACCAGGTTGAGCACCGTCGAGACCAGCATGCCGCCGAACACCGCGGTGCCCACCGAGTGCCGGCCCTCCTTTCCGGCGCCGGTCGCGAAGACCAGCGGCAGCACGCCGAGGATGAAGGCGAACGAGGTCATCATGATCGGCCGCAAGCGGATGCGCGCCGCCTCGATCGCCGCCTCGATCAGGTGCATGCCGCGCTCGCGCAGCTGCTCGGCGAACTCGACGATCAGGATCGCGTTCTTGGCCGCCAGGCCGATCAGCATCACCAGGCCGATCTGCACGTAGACATTGTCCTGCAGATCCCGCAGCGACGCCGCCGCCAGCGCGCCGAAGATGGCGAGCGGCACGGCGAGCAGGATGATGAACGGCAGCGTGAAGCTCTCGTACTGCGCCGAAAGCGTCAGGTAGACGACCAGCAGGCCGAGCCCGAACAGCAGCGCCGACTGGCCGCCGGAGCGGATCTCCTCGAGCGACAGGCCCGACCACTGGTAGCTGAAGCCCTGCGGCATCGTCTTCTTGGCCAGCTTTTCCATCTCGGCGATCGCCTGCCCCGAGCCGAACCCCGGCGCCGCCGAGCCGGTGATCTCGGCCGAGCGGAAGAGGTTGAAGTGATTGATCAGCTGCGGCCCGGTGGTCTCGGTGATCTTGACAAGGTTGTCGAGCGCCACCATGCCGCCGCGGTCCGAACGCACGTAGAACTCGCGGATGTCGGCGGGGCGGTTGCGGAAACGGCCGGCGGCCTGGACGTAGACGCGGTACGAGCGGTTGTTGAAGTTGAAATCGTTGACGTAGGAGGACCCCAGGAAGATCTGCAGGGTGTCGTCGACCTGCGAGAGCGGCACGCCCAGGCTCTTCGCCTTCTCGCGGTCGATCGTCACCAGCAGCTGCGGATCGTTGGCGGTGTAGCTCGTGTACAGGCTGCGCAGCCGCGGGTCGGCGCTGGCGGCGCCGACCATCCCTTGGGTCGCATCGGCCAGCGCCTGCACCGTCGAGCCGCTCTGGTCCAGGACCTCGAACGAGAAGCCGCCGTAGATGCCGAGGCCGTTGATCGACGGCGGCAGCAGCGGCAGCACCAGGGCGCCCGGGATGCCGCCGAACAGCGGCCCGAACAGCCGTTGGACGACCGCCTGCGCCGAGTGCTGCTCTCCCGGCCGCTCCTTGAGCGGCTTGAGGCCGGCGAACATCAGGCCGGCGTTGGGCGCGCTGCCGGTGAAGCTGAAGCCGGTGACCGCGAACACCCGCTCGACCTCCGGGGTCTGGTGCAGCACCGCGATCGCCTGCTTGGCGATGCCGGTCGTGTAGTCGAGCGACGCCCCGGGCGGCGCCTGGATGACGATGATCAGGTAGTCCTGGTCCTCGTCGGGGACGAAGGCGGTCGGCACCCGGTTGAAGATCCAAAACGTCAGCCCGAGGCCGCACAGGAACGCGACCACCACCCACCAGCGCCGGCGCTCCAGCCGCTCGAGCGTCCGGTGGTACCACCGGTTGAGGCCCGCGAAGCCGCGGTTGAAGGTGCCGAAAAAGCCGCCGTGCCGTTCTTCCTCGCGCCGCAGCCACAGGGCGGAGAGCGCCGGCGTCAGCGTCAGGGCGTTGAACATCGAGATCGCCACCGAGCAGGCGATGGTCAGCGAGAACTGCTTGTAGAGCAGGCCGGTGGTGCCGGGGAAGAACGCCACCGGCAGGAACACCGAGACCAGCACCAGCGAGGTGGCGACCACCGCGCCGGTGATCTCGCGCATCGCGACCGACGCCGCCTCCATCACCGTCATGTTGCTTTCGCGGATGTGGCGCTGGATGTTTTCGATCACCACGATCGCATCGTCGACCACCAGCCCCGTCGCCAGGGTGAGGCCGAACAGGGTCAGGGTGTTGATCGAAAAGCCGAGCACCTTGACCAGGGCGAAGGTGCCGATGAGCGACACCGGGATGGTGATCGCGGGAATCAGCGTCGTGCGCCAATCCTGCAAGAAAATGAAGATCACCAGGATGACGAACAGGATCGCCTGCACCAGGGTGATCAGCACCTCGCGGATCGACTCGCCGACCACCGTCGTGGTGTCGAAGGCGATGGTGCCCTTGAGGCCCGGCGGGAAGCGCTCCCGCAGGCGCAGCAGCTCGGTCTTGACCGCCTTGTCGACCTCGAGCGCGTTGGCGCTCGGCAGCTGGAAGACCGCGAAGCCGACCGCCGGCACGTCGCCGAAGCTCAGGTTGCTGTCATACGACTCGGAGCCGAGCTCGACGGTCCCCAGGTCCTTGAGCTTGACCAGGCTGCCGTCTTTCTGCGCCTTGACGATGATGTTGCCGAACTCGGCCGGCTCGGACAGCCGTCCGACCACCCGCACGCTGATCTCGAAGCCCTGGCCTTGCGGCACCGGCGGCTGCCCGACCAGTCCCGCGGCCACCTCCACGTTCTGCTCGCGCAGCGCCGCCGTCACGTCGCTGGCCGTCAGGTCGCGGCTCGCCAGCAGCACCGGGTCCAGCCAGATGCGCATGGCGTACTTGCGCTCGGCGAAGATCTGCACGTCGGAGACGCCCTTGATGCGCTTGAGCGAGTCGCGCATGTAGACGTCCACGTAGTTGCTCATGAATTGCGTGTCGTACTCGTGGTGCTCGCAGTAGACGCCGACCACCAGCACGATGGCGTTCGAGGCCTTGGCCACCGTGACGCCGGTCGTCTTGACCTCGTTCGGGAGGCGCCCCAGGGCGATCGACACGCGGTTCTGCACGTCCACCGCCGCGAGGTCGATGTCGCGGTCCAGCTCGAAGACGGCGGTGATGTTGCTCAAGCCGTTGTTGCCGCTGGTCGAGGTCAGGTAGCGCATGCCCTCGGCGCCGTTGATCTGCTGCTCGAGCGGAATGGTGACCGCCGACTCGACGGTCTGGGCGTTGGCGCCGGTGTAGACGCTGGTGACCGAGACCTGCGGCGGCGCCAGGGTCGGGTACCACTCGATCGGCAGCGTCGGGATGCTGACGGCGCCGGCCAGGATGAGCAGCAGCGCGCAGACGGTCGCGAAGACGGGACGCCTGAGGAAGAATTGGACCATGGCAGCTCTCCGGTGGCCCCGGCTCAGGCGCCGCCCGCGCCACTCGAGCTACCGGGAGCGCCGCCGGGTGCGCCGCTGCCGGGAGGGCCGCCGGGAGGACCGGCGGGCAGCGGCATGATCGGCATGCCGTCGGCCAGCTTCTGGACTCCCGAGGCGACAATGCGGTCGCCGGGCTTCAGCCCGGCCAGCACCACGTAGTCGTTGCCCACCACGTCGCCAACCGTGATCGGCCGCTGATGCGCCACGGTGCCGCCGCCCGCCGGAGCGCCGGGACCGCCCGGGCCGCCGGGCCCGCCGCCGCCCGGGCCGCCCTTGCCGCCCGCGGCACCGCCGCCCGGCCCGCCGGCGCCACCGGGGCCGCCCGGACCGCCCGGGCCGGCCTGCTCAACGGCGAAGACGAAGTACTGGCCGTTGATGCGCGACACCGCCAGCACCGGCACCACCACGCCCGGATGGGTCTTCCAGACCAGGCGCGCGTGCGCGAACTGCTCGGCGCGCAGGCCGCGCTGGCCGTTGGGGACCGGCGCCTTGACGAGGACCTCCTGCGTCTGGTCGTCGACCTGCGGCGAGATGAAGTTGACCTGGGTGTTGGCGATCACCTCGCCGTTATCGCCCAGAACCTCGACCGGCAAGCCCATCCGCAGGTCCTTGGCGCGGTCGAGCGGCACCGAGATATAGACCTCGAGCGCGTCGTTCTGGTCGATGGTCGTGAGCAGCGTCGAGGTGGTCACCCGGTCGCCGGTGCGCACCGGGATGTCGCCCACCACCCCCGCGGTCGGTGCCGTCACCCGGTAGTAGGCCAGCTGCACCTCCTGCTCCTGCACCTGGGCGCCCACCGCGTCGTAGTCGGCCTGCGCCTGGGCCATCGCCGTCTGCGCCTCGTCGAGCTGCTGCTTGCTCGCCGCGCCGCCCTTGTAGAGCGTCTCCATCCGGTTGCGCTGCTCGCGGGCGTAGTTGAGCGCCGCCAGCTTCTGGGCTCGCGTCGCTTCCTGGCTGCGGACCGTGGCCCGCTGCTTGGCCGGGTCGATCTGCATCAGCGGCGTGCCCGCCGTCACCCGGTCGCCAGACTTGACGAAGATGCGGCCGAGGACGCCCTCGACCTGCGGCTGCACGTTGGTGGTGTGGCGCGACTTGAGCGTGGCCACGTACTCCGTCGCGTCGCGCAGCTGGGCCTCGGCGACCGTCGAGACCGGCACCGGCATCGCCATCGGCGCGCCGCCGGGACCGCCCGCACCCGCGCCGCCGGGGCCGCCCGCGCCGCCCTGGCCGCCGCAAGCGCCCAGCGCGACGGGCAGCAGCAGGGCTGACAGCAGCGCCGCGCTCCGGCGCCGATTCCTCTCTCCAAGGTTCATAGCCACTCCATGCGTGCAAAGAGACGCGCAGGTCGCGCCGGGGGCCGCGTTCGGCGCCCATCGCAACGACGCGCATCAGGGGGCTTCAGGACGACGCCCAGGATACCCGTCGCGGGCATCCCGGTCGTTCGCCGGAGAACTATACAGGGTCTCCCACCGGCGCGCATCCTCGCCACAGGATCGTCACCGGCCGGCGGCACCGGCGCCGACCGCGGCGAGGTCCGCCATCGCCCCGCACCCATCCTTCGCCACGCCCGGCGGGGCCGCGCGTCCGACCTCCGATACGCCAGCCGCCGGGTTTTGTTGCAAGCCTCCTGGGCCTTCCGGCAAGCGCCGGTTCCGCGGACAAGACCCTCAGCCAGGCTTGCGGCCGGCTCCCATCGAAGCCCCGGGCGGGCCAGGCCGCGACGGGGCGCGGCCGAAGCCGGGCAGCAGCTCGGGGAAGGGGTCGGCCAGGGGCCGCAGGAACGCCATGGCGGCAGCGCGGTCGCCATCGGCGGCCGCCGCGGCGGCCATCGCCATGCGGGCGCTGACCGGATCGCAACCCGGCGGCCGCCATGCGGCGGCTGGCTCAGATGGAGCGGATGCCGTAGACGGCGAGATCTGAGCGGCCGGTGCGGGCTGCGCGCGCTGCGCGGGCCGCGCGAGCGAAGCCGGCGGCGCGATTCCGGCGGTTGGAACCGCCGGTCCAACCATCGCCGCCAGCGGCGCCGGCCGCGGCTGGGCGAGGCGCATTGCGAGGGCGCCAACCCGCGCGTCCTCGGGCCGCACCGCCGCTGCCGCCGCGGCCATTCTGGCGGCCTGCCCGCGATCGCCGGTCGCCAGCAGGTCGAGCGCCGCCCAGTACTGCGGCACGCCGACCTCGCGGTCATCGCTGGTGTAGTCCTCCCGGCCGTCGAGC
>DATKFK010000240.1:0-15232 GCA_035544375.1 Thermoanaerobaculia bacterium | reverse complement strand
CGGATCGGCTGGCGCATACAGGTGCTCCTTTGACGGCGGTGAGAACGCGACCGATGCGGAGGGCGGAGGAGGGGAAGGAAGGACCGCCTCCACGGGTCGCCGGCACGATCGGCAGGTCGCGACCAGACAGCGCCCGCAGCTTAGCCAAAGGCCCGCGCCCAGGCAAGAGATCGGCGGCGCGGGCGGCGCGGGCGCCGCCGCGCCGCCGGGGCCGCGCCGGATCTCAACCCTGCCGGGCCCGCAGCCTGCCGAGCTTGCAAAGACCTGCCAGGAGCAGCGGCAGGACGAGCATCAGAAGCTCCAGGGTCCCACTGCCCCCGTCGGGGGAAAAGCCAAGAATGCGCTCGAAGAAGTCCATCGATATCTCCTTGCTGAAAGATCCCCGCGCCCGACCACGGTGCGTCCGGCGCCTGGGACGGTTGACATCGCGACCCGGCCGCCACAACCGGCCGGGCGAGACGGTTGACATCGCGACCCGGCCGGCACGGCCGGCCGGGTGAGCGGTTTGCTCCCGAGGCTCACGGACGAACGATCGCGATGATGTACGTGCTGCCGCCGAGGATCTCGCTTCCCCGCCGCTGCAGGACGTCGAGACGGAAGCGGTCGCCTGGCTTGGCGTCCGCGGGCGCCTCGAAAGTGAGGGCCGCCGTCGCCAGCCCGCGTGGCGGCAGCCGCACACCTGCAAGGGTGGCGACGTGTGCGCCCTCGCGGGCAACCAGGTGACGCGATCCATCGAGCCGCGCGAGCCGGCGCAGCTTGCGCCGCCGCCACGGCTCGTCACGCTCCCGCGGGCCGCCCTCGCGCTCCAGGTCCTCGCCCGCGTCCGTGATTGCCTTGCCGAGCCTGTCGAGCCACTCGCCCAAGGCATGCCGCACCGGCCGCCGCGAAATCGCTTTACGCTCCACCTCGTCGAAACCGACGAGCGTGCCGTTGGGCCGAGATGCCTCGCCCGGCCTGGGCAGCATCAACGACAGGTGTCCAGGGAAATGGCTCAGATCGAAGACCAGGTCCACCTCGGCCGCCCGGTCGCCGGCATTGTGGAAGTCGAGCAGGTGCGTCTGCACCCCTGGCGTCGACGATCCCGCGGGTTGGGTCCCCGGCGTTGCGCCGAGGGCCACCAGGTGGGTGTTCCGGTGCGCCACGTGCTTGTCCGTCATCGCCAGGACATCGAGGTTGATCTCGGTGGCGGTCAAAGGATCGCCGGGGGTGGTGACGAAGGCCGCCAGGCAGACGTGGTCGTGGCCGGCCGCCAACCCGAGCGTGCTGAAGTCGAGCTGGAACTCGACGACCTGAGGCATCCGCACGTCGAGATCGCGCGTCAGCGTCCGGTAGGGCGTCGCCGTGTCGACGAAATGCCATGACGTGCCGGCAAGCCAGGCGCCGCTCGTGTTCCCCGCATTGATCTGCGCCGCATACCCCGCCGGCAGCGCCGGCAACCCTGCCGAGGCGTCGGCGACCAGCAGCAGCACCCTGACCTGGGCCGCCGGCACCGCATTCAAGCTGCGGTTGTGGACTTCGACGAAGATGCGGTCGATGCCGCTCACGTCGGCGGTCTCGATATGCAGCGTCGAGTCGACGTAGTCGCCGATATTGACCGCGAAATCGAGGTAATCGACGGGCGAGCCGAGCGCCGGCAGGCCGGGCAGCGATGTGCGCCGGACCTTGATGTCGGCGCTCATCCAGTGGTACAGGACGTAGGGGTTGGCGGCATCTGCATGGGTGGGGTCGAGGTGATTCTCGACCCAGGGTTGGCGGCTCCCCGCCTTGAGCCGTCCCGAATCGTTGTAATTGACGCGCAGATAGAGGTCCGGGTCGAGTCCGCTCGCGGCGTCGAGGTCGATCTCCCAAACGCCGCGTCCGTGGGTGGCGGCGCGCAGCAGGCGGGCGGGCTGATGGATCGCGAGGTGCGTGACGGCCGACTCCGGGAGGCCCTGCGAGAAGAGCGTCCACGACCAGCTCGCTCCCGCCTTGACGCCTTTCCAGCAGCCGACGTCGGTGCCGGCGTAGACGTCGCTCGGATGGTCCGGATCGACGACCACCGCGTGGGTGGGCACGTCGACCACGGTGGCGGGCATCGCCGCCGTCCAACTGGCTGCGTCGTAGTAGTACACGTGGGCGACGCCGCCGCCGCCCAACGCGACGTAGCAGGTGCCCGCCGCGGCGTCCTCGACGGCGATCGCGGTGATGTAGGTGAAGGCGGGCAGCCCGGCCATGGGGATCGCCGTCCGCGACCAGGTGGCGCCGGTCAGGTCGTAGCGCCAGAGGGTGGCCGCGGTGGCGGCGAAGATCCGCGTCGCCGAGGCGAAGGCGATGGCGGTGACGGAGCCGCCGTCGATCACGTCCTGGGCGAGGTCGGGCGTTGCCGCGCCATAGGGATTGCTCCCCGTGGGCAGCGTCACCCACGAAGCGCCCCAGTCTGCGGTGAGCCAGAGCCGATTGGTCCCGAAGGCGGCCAGCGCCGAGGACGCCCCCGAGGCGATCGCGGCGATGGGCGCGACGAAGCCGGTGTTGTCGGACTCGGTCTTCGCTGCCGTCTGCTGCGCGGTGGTCGCCGCGGTGATGGGCGGGAACTGAAGCCCCGACCACGAGGCGCCACCGTCGACCGTCACCGCGAGGAAGGCCCTGACGTACTGGCGGATCACGCGGTAGGCGCTCGTCGGGTCGTACGCCAGACCGCCGCCGTCGCCGCCGGCCCTTTCGACCGCCGCCTGCTCGCCCAGGAGGCGGGGAGTGCCGTTGTCCTGTGCCCCCGCGAACACCACGGCGTCGGTGTCCGCCCGCTGGGCGAGATACGAGAGCTCGGTGATCGCCAGCCCGAGATTGCGCGACTGAAAGGTCCCCGCGGCACCCCCGCCCGTCGACAGGACGAGGCCGCCGTCGGTCCCCACCCATACGGTGTTGCCGTCGTGCGCGTTCCCGGCCGCCGTGAGCGCAAAGGCGAGGCAGTGGACGTCGGAATGGATCCCCTGGCTGATCCACGTCGGATCGACCGTCGGGTTCGCCGCGTTGGCAGGGTTGAACGGGAAGACCCAGCTCCCCGGGCCGCCCGTGAGCGTCCCCTTGAACACCGCCAGCTGATCGCCGCCGAGATAGACCGTGTTCGCATCGGCCGGATCGACCGCGACGACGATGTCGTACCACCCTTGAGAGCCGCGGAAGAGCACGTTGCCGGGGAGGCCGGTCACAACCGAGAACGACGAACCGGACAGCCGGTTGAGCGTTCCATCCTGGCGCAGGGCGTAGACGGCCGAAGGGTCGCTCTCGCCCGCCGCGAGCGCGATCCGGCCGCTCCCGGAGAGACCCGTGAGGGCCGTCCAGGTCACGCCGTCGGGACTGCGGTAGACCCGGTCGCCGTCGAAGCCGGCATAGTACGCCTTGCTCGCACCGCTGCCGGCGACGATGAGCGACGAGGCTGCTCCGGTCGCGTTGGTGAATGCGGCGCTCGTCACCAGGGTCCAGGTCGAAGGGCTGCCCGCGGGCCGGGCGAACATCCCCTGGGTGGTCGCCGCGATGATCTTGGTCGCGTCGTCGGGGTCGAGGACGATCGCATAGATGCCGCTCCCCGCGAGGTTGCTCGCCTCGAGCGACCAGGTGCCGGCCAGGAGGTGACGGATGCCGATGCCGAGATAGGAGTCGTAGCTGCCGTCGGCCTCGCCCGTGCCGACGTAGACCTCGTCGGCGATGGCGCTCGCGCCGAAGCGCACGGCGAGGGCGCCCATCGAGAGGGAGTCTGCCTCGGCCGCACCGCCGAAGAGCGACGCCGAGACGCTGTAGTCGTCGAGCGGCGACCAGCTCGCTCCGCCGTCGCCGGAGAACCAGACGCCGCCGTTTGCCGAGCCGGCGTACACCCGCGTCCCCCCGGGGCCGGCGGCGAGGGTGGTCACCCGCCCGCTTTCCTTGAGCCCCCCGGCGATCACCGAGGGACCGAGCGGCGTCCAGTTGACGCTGCCGGGGCCGCCGGGAGTGCCGGCGGGCAAGCCGCCGCCGCCGTGGCCGCCGGGAGTGCCGGGAGTGCCGGCGGGCGAGGTGCCCGCGGCCTTCTCCGCCGTCCGCCGCGCTGCCGAGGCCTTCAGGAACGTGCCGCGCAGCGGCCGTCCGTGCTCGTCGGCGCGGCTGCGGAGGAACCAGTCGCGCCGCGCCTGTGGCTCGTCGCGCTTCTCCACCTGCCTGCCGCCGCCCCGCCGCCTGTCTCTCTCCGTTGCATCTTCACGTTCGTCG
This sequence comes from Thermoanaerobaculia bacterium, assembly GCA_035544375.1. GTDB lineage: Bacteria > Acidobacteriota > Thermoanaerobaculia > Multivoradales > UBA5704 > JASLEW01. Next base: position 11,014 of record DATKFK010000240.1, on the reverse strand, counting down.
TCCGTCCGCCTTGCCATTACCCTCGACCTCCTATCCGGCGAGGATCGCCTCGAAGGTCGCCAGGAGCGCCCGGAGACCGGCGGCCGCCAACGTTGGCGCCTCGAGGGATGCGAGCGCCGGCTCGCATTCAAGACGCAGAACGAAGGCAGGGAGGCAAAGCCCTCACTCTCGAGGGCCGGAAGCTTGAAGAACAGGCGTGCCGGCGCCCTGCGGCAAGACCGCCGCAGACTCGTGGGCCGGGGCGCCGGCCGTTCAGGCCGCGAAGGTACGGATCATCTCGCCCAGGCGATCGAGGCCGCGCTCGACCTCGTCCAGGCTGGGGCCGAAGGACAGGCGGACGTGCTGGTGGAAGCGGGACAGGCGCTGGGCACGGCGGTGCCCGGGGTTGACGTCGAAGAAGACGCCCGGCACGGTGATCACGCGATGATCCAGGGCGGCGCGGAAGAACGCCATGCCGTCGGCGATCCGCTCGGGCAGGTCGCGCATCGACACGAACGCGTAGAACGTGCCGTCGGGCTCGCGGTCCAGCACCATGCCCAGCTCCCGCACCCGCCGCAGCATCAGTTGCCGCTTGATCGCGAACGCCTCGCGGATGGCGGCGCCTTCGGCCAGCACCCGCCGCGGCTCCATCAGCTGGATCGCGGCCCGCTGCAGCGGCTTCGAGCCGCCGCCGTCCAGGAAGGAGCCGGCGCTCTCCACCGCTTCGATCACCTGCCGCGGCCCGAGCGTCCAGGTGATCCGCCAGCCCGGATAACGCCAGTTCTTGGTCAGCCCGTCGACGATCACCACCGGGTCGCTGTCGACGTCCTCGACGTAGCGGGCGGCGCTCACCAGCGGGCCGGGCTCGCCCGGGCCGAGGTTCCAGACGTACTGCGAGTAGAACTCGTCGATCAGCAGCGTGCAGTCGAGCTCGCGGCTCAGGTCCACCCAGGAGGCCAGCTCCTTGCCGGAAACGAGCTTGCCCATCGGGTTGCAGGGGTTCGACATCAACAGGGCCGAGAGCCCCCGGCCCAGCACCTCCCGCCGCAGGTCTTCGAGAGAGAAGCGGTAGGCCTGCTCGCGGGAAAGCAGGATGGGGATCGGCGACACGCGGCGGAAGATCTCCAGCAGCTCCTCGTAGGCGGTGTAGTCAGGCAGGAAATGGCCGAGGTTCACCTGGTCGAGGGCGGCCACCGCGCGCGTCAGCGCCGCCCGGCCGCCGCCCGAGATCGCAACGTTCTCCGCGGTGTACTGCGAGGGCAGGCCGCGCCGGTAGAGCTGGTTGTAGAGGGTGGCGACCGCCTCGCGCAGCTCTCCCAGGCCGCCCACCGGCGCGTACTCGTGGTCGGCGGGATCGATGATCAGCTCGCCGATGCGTGGCGGCGCCCCCGGCAGCGGCCCGGTTTCGGGTTGCCCCTGGCCCAGGTTGCACCAGCCGGGATGCCCGGCGCGGTAGCCTCGCGCCACGGCCTCGGCGGTGACGTAGACGACCCCGGTGCGCGGCAGCGGACGGAACGCTTGCAAGGTCGCCGGGCGGGCGAAAGGCGGAGCGGCGGCGGACGCCATAGAGCAATTAGCGTACCATTCCTCCGGCTTTCTGGGAGGTGATCCACCGTGGAGATCCACAGCGCAGAATCGTTCGCCGCCTATTTCGACGGCATCCGCGGGCGCACGATGCGGGTGGCCGCCTGCATCCCGCACGACCGCCTCGAATGGTCGCCGCGTGCCGGTTCCTTCACCTTCGGCGACCTGCTGCGCCACCTCGCCGCGATCGAGCGCCACATGTTCGCCGAGAACGTGCGCGGCCTTCCCAGCCGCTATCCCGGCCACGGCCGCGAGCTGGCCGACGGCTACGACGAGGTCATGGAGCTCCTGTCGCGGCTGCACGCCGAGTCGATGGCGATCTTCCGCGCCCTCACCCGGGAAGACCTCGAGCGCCGCTGCGAAACCCCGGGGGGTGTCGCCATCACCACCTGGAAGTGGCTGCGCGCCATGGTCGAGCACGAGGTTCACCACCGCGGCCAGATCTACCTGATGCTCGGCATGCTCGGGGTCGCCACGCCGCCCATCTACGGCCTCACCTCCGAACAGGTCAAGGCCCGCAGCCTGCCCCTGGCGAGCGGCCCAAAGAGCGCCTGAGGAAAGGCGGAGCCGGCGGGGCGGGAGCCGGCGGGACGGAGCCGCCGGACGGAGCCGCCGGAAGAAGCGGGGGGAGAAGCGCAGCGGAGCAGGGGAAGCAGCTCAGCGGAACTGCAGCTTCAGGCCGAGCCGCAGGAGGCGCGGCGTCATCACCTCGTCGACGAAGTTGGCGCGGCCGACGCCCAGGTTGGTCTCGCGCCGCAGCACCTGTCCCGAAGCCAACAGGTTGAGCCCCTCGAGGCTCACCGCGAGGTTCAGGTCCGAGCCGGCGGCGATCTCCTTGTCGAGGCGGGCGTCGAAGGTCACCAGGTCGTCGCTGCGAAAGGCGTCCACGCGGTCGGTGAGCCGCAGGTCGACGGGACCCGCAAGGTCGCGGGCCACGGTGCGGTAATAGGCCAGCGGCACTCCCTGCCTGCCGTTGATCTCGACCGCGGCCGAGACCGCGCCCGGCAGCTGGACTGCCGCGCTCAGATCGAAGGCCCAGTGGCTGCTCAGGTAGACCGGCCGGCCGCCCGGCAGCGGCGACTGGCCGGCCACCGGCTGGCCGTCGTAGTTGCCGTCCACCAGCGCCGCCGAAGGGTCGGCGTAGCGCCGGTAGGTGGGTCCGAGCTGCCATCGCCAGTCCTGCCAGAGCAGGCGCCCGCGGGCCGTCCAGCGGCGCGCCAGGCGCTGGCGCCACTCGAGCGTCGATCCCAGCAGGCGCTGGCGCCGGTCGCCGTTGACCAGCAGCGTGCCGCCGGTCGGGCTCAGGCCCGGCCGGAGATCGTAGTAGGGCACGCTGTAGGAGGCACCGTTCGGCAGGGTGCCGGTGACCGGTGCCTCCTCGATCCAGTCCGCGGCGGTCGCGACGCGCACGGCGTTGGCCGCGTCGCGCACCAGCAGGCGGTCCTCCAGCACGCCGGTGACCCGCCGGTAGACCAGGTGCAGCCCGACCATCCCGTCATCCCCCAACGCCTGCTCGCCGCCGACGATCGCCTCGTCGGTCAGCTCGGGCCGGAGCCGCGGGTCCACGGCGTTGGCCGGTACCCCGGGCGGCAGCAGCGGATCGAAGCCGTTGGGATACCAGAACCTCACCCCCGGGCCGGCGCCCGGGTAAGCGGGCTCGTAATACGCGGCGCTCGCCGGCGCCGCGGGATCGACGCGCGCCGGGATGGCGGCGCCGAGCTGTGACGCGTAGCGGGCCAGCGAGGCGCGCAACAGGAGGCGCGGCGCGGCGGCCGGCGCGTAGGCCAGGGCCAGGCGCGGCGCCAGGCTGGTCCAGTGAATGCCGCCGGCGTCGTTGCCGGCGAAAGCAATCGCCGGCAGCAGCGGGTCGCCGGGAACGCCGGACACCGCGCTCGGCAGGTTGCGCGGCGTCTGGCGGTCGTAGCGCAGGCCGAGCTCCGCCGTGACCCGGCTCCAGCGCAGGGTGTCGGCGGCCCACAGCGACTGCCGAGTCAGCGCCTCGCGGGTATCGCCGTCGCGCCAGACGTCGAGGACGGCCTGGTCGGCCGGCAGGTCGAGAACCGGTCCGGCGGTGATCTGCCTCCATGCCGGCGCCTGGAACCGTGACGCCTCCGCCGTCTGCCGCCATTCGCCGGCCGCCTGGAGCTCGCTGGCGGTGCCGCCGACGAAGCCGGAGTCGCTCGCCTGCAGGGAGGCGGCGCGGGTGTTGCCGCTCTCCGCATCGGCGTACCAGCTGCCGCGGGCCACCCCCGCGGCGTCGAGGACGAGCGGCGTGAACAGGCCGCCGCGCGGCAGCGCCTGGGAGATGGCGGCGACGAGGCCGCCGGTGGCGATGACGTACAGGCGCGGCGACAGGATCGCGGTGTCGGCCAGCCGCCAGACGTCGTCGTGCGCCCGCCGGTCGAGAGTCGCCTCCGGAGCGCGGTCCGGGCCCGCCCCCTCGCCGTCCTCGGTGCGGCTGGCGCGGGTCCACGACAGGGTGGCGCTGTTGGCGCCGGCCAGGCGGGCGTCGAGCTTGCCGGCACCGCCCAGGTCGGAGACCGTGAACCCCTGTCCTCCGAAGGCGCGGAGCGCCGTGAAGCCGCGGTCCAGGCCGGCCCACAGCCACAGCGTGTCCTGCCGCAGCGGCCCCCCCAGCTCGGCGCCGGCGGTGCCCGTGTCGCGCACCCGGTCGCCGCTCACGTTCTCGCGCGCCGCCTGGACGGCGCCCAGCCCGTGCACCGCCGCGGGGCCCGAGGCCAGCGGTCCGCCGCTGCCGAGACCCCGGACCGACGCCCGCCACTCGTTGGTGCCGCGCCGCTGCACCAGGTTGATCTGCAACCCGGGTGACAGCACCGCGGGGTCGGCGCCGCCGGTCGTGACCTCGACCTGCTCGGCGGTCAGGGCGCTGACCCCAAGCGGCACGCTCGGAGAAGCCGCGTTGCCGACCTCGAAGCCGTCGATGCGGAAGACACCCTGGTCGCCGCTCGCGCCCGGACCCACGAAAGCCTCGCCGGGCCTGCCGCCGTAGCCGGCCACGTAGGCGTGGGTCGCCGACGCCCCCGGCGCCTGCGGCAGCACGGACCAGGGATCGACGGCACCGGCGAGGTCGTAGAGCGCCATCGAGCCCGCCGGCGAGTAGAGGGACACGAGAGCGGACGACACGGGTGCCGCGGTGCGGGCCACCGCGGTCGCGGGGACCGCCGAGACGTCCGCAGCCGCCGCCGGGACCTCCGACGCATCCGGCAGATCCGCCGGCGCCGCGGCCTCCGCGGCACCCGCCGCCAGCGCCGCAGCCTCTGCACCGCCGGCCGCCGCGGAGTCCTCCGCCGCTGCGGCGGGGTCCGCGGGCGTGGGGTCATCCGCGGGCACCGGGTCCTCCGCCCGCGCCGGGTCGTCCGCCGGTGCCCGGTGTGCCGGATCGTCCGCTGGCGAAGGTGCGACCGACGCCGCCGCCGGCCGCACGGGGGCAGGGCCCGTGGCGCTCACGGCGCCGCCGCCGCAAAGAGCGCCGGCACCGAGCAGGAGCGCCACGAGGACCGGGACCGGTACGGCACGACGGGCAGCCACTGGGATCCGCTCGCTCACATGAAAACCCTGCACCAGGCGTCGGCTGATTCTTACGCGGCGCCTCCGATCGCTGTCCACGGACCGGCGCCTTCGCCGCCCGCCGTCGCGGTGGCGGCGGACATGCCCATGGCGGCGAGCGGCCCCGACAGGTCGTCGGGCAGCGGTGCCGCCAGCCGCAGCGGCGCGCCGCTCGCCGGATGGTCGAGCCGGACCTCGGCAGCGTGCAACGCCAGCCGGTAGAGGCCGAACCGCGTCCGGAACAGCCGGTTGTGCTCGCCCTTGCCGTAGCGCACGTCGCCGATCACGGGCAGCGAGATGTGCTTGAGATGGCGACGGACCTGGTGCAGGCGGCCGCTCTCGGGCACCACCTCGAGCCATGAGTAGCGCTCGAAGCTGGCCAGGCGCCGGTACCGGGTGACGGCCGGCACCCGCGGCCCCCCTGGCGACCGCGGGATGGGGTGATCGATGACTCCGGCGTCCGGGGCGATGCCGCGTACCAGCGCGAGGTAGCGCTTGCGCACCCGGCCGGCCTCGAAGGCGTCGCCCAGGACCCCGGCCGCGGCAGCGGTGAGCGCCAACACCAGCACTCCGCTGGTACCACGATCCAGCCGATGTACCGGGTAGACATGGCGGCGAGACATCGCCCGCGCCAGGGTCATCACCACGTCGGTATCACGAGCCCAGCCGCGATGCACCGCCAGCCCCGACGGCTTGTCCACCGCCAGCAGGTCGTCATCTTGGTAAAGAACGGAAAGCGAGGGCCAGGGTTTCATGAGCTGGGAAAGAGATTACACCGCGGCGTTCCGCTATCCTACTCGCGGTGGGTGGCGAGGCTGGCGACGACCCGATTCTGCCGCTGCAGTTCGCGAACCGTGCGGTCGCGGAGATCCTCGAACGCCTGGCGGCGGCCCTGCCCGGCGGCCTCGGCGGCAAGCTGGTTGCCGAGGTGCGGACCCTCGAGGAGCTGCTGATGGAAGCACGGCCCCCCAGGTTGATGGTCGTGGGCCGGCGAGGAGCCGGAAAATCCTCGCTGGTCAACGCCATCGTCGGCGAGAACGTGGCGGCGGTGGGCTCGGTGCTGGCCGAGACGGGTGTGCTGCGGTGGTACTCCTATGCCACCTCAAGGGGTGAGCTGCGGCTCCTCGACACCCGCGGGCTGGGCGACAACAGCCGTCCGGAAGCCACCAACTTCCGCGGCGCCCTGGCCGAGATCGCGGCGGCGCTCGAGCAGGAGCCTCCCGACTCCCTGCTGTTCCTGTGCAAGGCCAAGGAGGTCGATTCCCGGATCGGCGAAGACGTCGACAACGTGGTCGAGATCCGCCGCCTGGTCCGCCAGCGGCACGGCGCCGAGCTGCCGGTCGTCGCCGTGGTGACGCAGGTCGACGAGCTCGACCCCAAACGCGTCGAGCCTCCCTACGCCGACCCGATCAAGCAGGGCAACATCTCGACCGCCGTGACCGCGGTCGAGACGGCGGTGGCGCAGCGCGGCATCGCCCTGACCCGGGTCGTTCCGGTGTCGGCCTACGCCGAGTTTCGCGACGGCGTGCGGGTCTATGACAACTACTGGAACGTCGATCGCCTGGTCGAGTACCTGATCGACGGCCTGCCGCAGAGCGCACAGCTGCAGCTCGCGCGGCTGAGCCGCCAGCGCGCGGTGCAGGAGCGCCTGGCGCGGCGCCTGACCGGCGCCGCCGCCACGCTGTCGGCGGGCATCGGCGCGGCGCCCATCCCGCTGGCCGACATCGTCCCCATCACCGGCCTGCAGATCGGCCTGATCACCGCCATCGCCTACCTTGCGGGACGCGAGCCGTCGCGGGCGACGGCGCGGGAGTTCCTGGTGGCGCTGGGGGCCAACGTCGGCACCGCCTTCGTCCTGCGCGAGGCGGCGCGGGCGCTGGCCAAGGTGGTCTTCCCCGGCGCCGGCTCCGCCGTCTCGGGGGGAGTGGCCTTCGCCGGCACCTGGGGCATCGGCGAGGCGGCCACCGCGTACTTCGTCCAGGGCCGCTCGATCCGCGAGGCGAAGCGGCTGCTGCGCCGGCGCCGCGCTGCCGCCACTCCCGCCGCTCAGTAGTGCCGGCCAGGCCTACTTCGACCAGCGAGAGCTGAAGCGCGGCCGGAAGATGGAGGCCGCCTTGGCGGCACGGGTCTCCGGATCGCCCAGGCGCTCGACCTCGACCGGCGGCTGCCGAGGATCGATCGGCTGCCCTTCAGGATCGAGATCGGGCCGGCCTTCGCGGCCACCGGCGGAAAGGATCGACGGCATCCGGGTCGAAGGGGCCATCGGGCCGATCGGGGCGGCCGGCCGGAAATCGCGGCGGCCTCCCGGGCGGGCTCCCTGGCGGCCAGGGCCGTTCCCCTGACCCGCCCCCTGCTGGCGGCCGGCGCCCCGACCCCCGGCAAGGCCGTTCCCCGGCCGGCCGGTGCGCGCGCCGGCCCGCCCGGCGGCCTGCCCTACCGGCCCGGATGGACCGATGTGCCCGCCGCGACCCCGATGGTTGCCGCCGGGGCCGCCGTAGGCACCGCCCTGTGGCGTCTGCTGCTGGCCGCCGCGGCCCCGATGATTGCCACCGGGGCCGGGGGCGTGGCCGGGCCGGCCGGCGCCGTTCCTCGCCGCCTGCGGAACGCCCGGGGCGGCCGGTGCCGCATCCGGCTGCGTACCGCGCTGGGCCTTGCGCGCCGCCTTCTCGCGGGCCCGCGACCGCTCTTCGGCCTTACGGGCGCGAATCGCGGCGATGCGCTCGGCGAGCGGGATCTCCAGCCGCTCGCTCGGTGGAGCCGAGTAATCGAATCCGGCCAGCGTTCGCTGTGGCAGGCGCTTGCCGACCGCGCGTTCGATGGCGGTCAGCTCCGACTGCTCCTGGGGCGACACGAAGGTGAACGCGTCGCCGACGGCGCCGGCGCGGGCGGTGCGGCCGACGCGGTGGATGTAGTCGTCCGGCACGTTGGGCACGTCGAAGTTGATGACGTGGGAGAGCGCCTCGACGTCGATGCCGCGCGCTGCGATGTCGGTGGCGATCAGCACCCGCAGCCGGCCGTCCTTGAAGCGTGCCAGGGCATCGGTGCGCTGGGCCTGGCTGCGGTTGCCGTGGATGCGGTCGCAGGGCATGCCCTGGCGGTCCAGGAACTCGGCCAGACGGTTGGCGCGGTGCTTGGTGCGGGTGAAGACCAGCACGTTCTTGATCTCGTCGCGCCGCAGCAACTCGAGCAACAGCCACGGCTTGAGGTCTTCACGCACCATGTAGACCGCCTGGACGACGCCGTCGGCCGGCAGCGACCGGCGCTCGACGTTGATGGCGACCGGGTCGTGCAGCATCTCCTGCGCCAGCTCGACGATCGGCGGCGGCAGGGTGGCCGAGAACAGCAGGGTCTGCCGGTGCCGCGGCAGCGCCGCCAGCACCCGCCGCACGTCGGGAAGGAAACCCATGTCGAGCATGCGGTCGGCCTCGTCGAGCACCAGCACCTCGAGGCCGTCGAGCCGCGCGTACTCGTTCTGGAAATGGTCGAGCAGGCGGCCCGGCGTGGCCACCAGGACGTCCACGCCGCGGCGGAATGCGCTCTCCTGCGGCCCGCTGGCCACGCCGCCGTAGATGGCGGCGCCGGTCATGGGGGTATAGGCGGCGAGCCCGGCCAGGTGCTCGGCGATCTGCGCCGCGAGCTCCCGGGTGGGAGTCAACACCAGCGCGCGGGTGGCGCTGGACTGGCGCTCGGCCAGGCGTTGCAGGATGGGCAGCAGGAACGCCGCCGTCTTGCCGCTCCCGGTCATCGCGCAGGCGAGCACGTCGCGGCCGGCCATGGCCGGCGGGATCGCCTGGATCTGGATCGGGGTGGGCTCGACGAAGCCGAGCTCTTGGATGCCGCGCAACAGCTCGGCGGAGAGGCCAAAGGAAGCAAAGTCATTCATGTGCACGCTCTCTCATCGGCGAGGGCCCCGTTCGCAAGGAGCGCACCGCCAGGATGGTTCCGGCCAGGTGAGACGAAGGAGAACGGAGGGCTTGCCGGGATGCCGCCGCTCGGTTTCCCGGAGATCGCTCCGGGAGACGCTACCGCACGAACCACACGATCGACGCCGCGCGATCTGCTCACGGGCGCGCGCCACTCGCCTTAGATGGCGCATCGGGGGTGCCGCCAGTCCCTTGCCTGCTGGCCGTGGGGGCCGTCCGGGAACGACTGCACTTAGGATGATCTCACATCCTGGCGAAATCGCCAAACTTGCCGGTGTCCTGGGACACCACCAACTTGCCGGGTGACCTCCTCACCCCTCGCCGCCTGCCGCCGGCCCCGGCGCCGCGCGTCCGGCGCGGCGGGCGCGCAGCACTTCGTAGAAGGCGGGCAGCAGCGACACCACGACGATTGCCAGGATGACCAGCGAAAAATTGTTCTTGACCGCCGGCACGTTGCCGAAGAGGTCGCCAGCCAGGACGCCGACCACCACCCATAACAACCCGCCCACCAGGTTGTATGCCGAGAACCTGCCGAAGGGCATCTTGGCGAGGCCGGCGACGAACGGCGCCACCGTGCGCAGGATCGGCACGAAGCGGGTGATCACGATGGTCTTGGCGCCGTACTTGTCGTAGAACTCCTGCGTCCGCCGCAAGTGCTCGGGGCGCACCAGCTGCCGGCGCGCCGCCAGCAGCCGCGGTCCCACCAGATGCCCGACCCAGTAGTTGACGGTATTCCCCAAGATGGCCGCCAGCAGCAGCAGCACGATCAGCCACCACGCCGACAGCGCGCCGATGCCGGCGAAGGCGCCGGCCGCGAAAAGCAGCGAGTCGCCGGGCAGGAACGGCAGGACGACGAGGCCGGTTTCGCAGAACACGATCAGGAACAGCAGCAGGTAGGTCCAGGCTCCATATTCCCGCAAGACTCCGCCCAGGGTACGGTCGAGGTGCAGGAGCAGGTCGGCGGCGTGCTTGAGGAAGGTCATGGGATTCTCCTACTTCAGATAACCGAGCGCCCGGAGCTTGGTGATGTAGCGCCATTCGAGGTAGGTGGCCCCCAGGGTGTCGCCGCGCTTCAGGAAGACCGACCGCGCCTTCGCGCGGGCCGCCAGCTCGCGCTCGCCCCAGGCGCGCATCGCGGCGGCCAGCCGCGGCTCGCGGGCCGCCAGGTTGGTGCGCTCCCCCGGGTCGTGGCCCAGGTCGTAGAGCTCGACCGGCAGCGCCGGATCGCGGGCCGCCACCAGCTTCCACGGCCCGCGGCGCACCGACCACCGCGGGCGGCCATGGAGGATGACGTCGGCCATCAGCGTCGGCTGCGCCGGACGGTCGCCGCGCTGCTCGCCCCGCTCGCCCCCGGCAGCGGCCGCGGGCGCCGGCTGGCCGCCGAGCAGCGGCGTCAGGTCCGTTCCCTGGCTGGGGGGAGGAGCCACGCCGACGGCGCGCAGCAGGGTCGGGAAGAGGTCGGCGAGCTGCACCGGCTCGCTCACCACCGCCGGGCGCCCACCAGGGACCCGCACCAGCGCCGGCACGTGCACCAGCTCCTGGTACAGGGTGTGGCCGTGGTCGGAGTTGGTCTCGTAGCCCAGCCGCGTCTCCTGATCGAGACGGTCCCAGAACTCCTCGCCGTGATCGCTCACCACCGCGACCACGGTACGGTCTTCGAGCCCCAGGTCGCGGAGACCGTCGAGGAAGCGTCCCACCTGGCGGTCCGTGTAGGCCAGCTCGGCATGGTACAGGGCGCGGAACCACGGGCGGGCGGCGGGCGGCGGGATGGTGGTGCGCTCGGGGTTGCGGTCCGCCTCGCAACCCAGGCGCCCCCGGTAGCCGGGAGCGAGCCGGCGTGCCACCCGCGTGCACTCCGGTTCGGGCGGGTTGTACGGCGAATGCAGATCGAACAGGTGCAGATACAGGAAGGTGCGGCGGTCGCCGGCGGTGGCGCGCAGCCGGTCGAGGGCGCGGCCCAC
>DATKFK010000239.1:0-3162 GCA_035544375.1 Thermoanaerobaculia bacterium | reverse complement strand
GCGGCCTCCATCCGGTTCGCGGCGCCCGTCCAGCTCAGGGTGCCCGTCGGGAGCGACGCACAGGACCCGGCCGCGGACCTCGGGCAGGCGGGCGCGCAGGCTCTCCGTGGTGAGCAGCACCGGCTCGGCGATCCCCTGCTGCGCGTCGGCGAGGATGAAGGCCAGGCGCTCGCGCGGGTAGCCGGGGTCGAGCGGGACGTAGGCGCCGCCGGCCTTGAGGATGGCCAGCAGGCCCACCACCATCTCGGCGGTGCGCTCCATGGCGATGCCCACCCGCACCTCCGGACCGACGCCCAGGCCGGCCAGCCGATGGGCCAGGCGATCGGCCCGCCGCTCGAGCTCGCCGTAGGTGAGGTGGATCGGGGCAGGACCATCGAGGACCGCCACCGCCTCCGGCGTCCGCCGCGCCTGCAGCTCGACGAGCTGGTGCAGCGCGAGATCCACCGGCTGCGCGCCGCCGGGTCCGGCACCGGGGCCGTCACCGGTATCGTTCCACTCGACCAGGACCTGGTGGCGCTCGCCGGCGCCGAGCAGCGACAGCTCGCCGGCGCGGCGGCCGGCGGCACCGCCGGCCGCCAGCTCCTCGAGCAGCGCCGCCAGCCCGGACAGCAGGCGCGTCGCCGTCGCCGCGTCGAAGAGGTCCCGGTTGACCTCGAGGCTCAGCGAGATCTCCCTGCCAGCCGCCGCGGCCAGCCCCAGGTCGAACTTCGCGGTCTCCGCGGCGAGCCGCAGCGGGGCGGCCGCGATGCCCGGCAGGTCGAGCGCCAGCTCTTCCTGGCGCTGCAGCACGAACATCGCCTGGAACAGCGGCGAATGCGACAGGGCGCGCTCCGGCCGCAGCTCTTCGACCAGCTTCTCGAACGGCAGGTCCTGGTGGGCGTAGGCATCCAGCGTCAGCTCGCGCACCCGCCCCAGCAGCTCCCCGCACGTGGGATCGCCGGCGAGGTCCAGCCGCAGCACCAGGGTGTTGGCGAAGAAGCCGATCAGCGGCTCGATCTCGAGGCGGTTGCGGTTGGCGATCGGCGAGCCGACCGGCACGTCCTCGCCGCCGGTCAAGCGGGCCAGCTGCGCGCCCCAGGCGGCGAGCAGGGTCATGAACAGCGTGGTGCCCTGGCGGCGGCCCAGCTCGCGCAGGCGGCCGGCGAGCGGCGCCGCCAGTGTCTGGATGCGCTGCACGCCGCGGAAGCTCTGCACCGCCGGGCGCGGCCGGTCGGTGGGCAGCGCCAGCAGCGCCGGGGCGCCGGCCAGCCGCCGCCGCCAGTACGCCAGCTGCTCGGCGAGCACCTCGCCGGCCAGCCAGGCGCGCTGCCAGACGGCGAAGTCGGCGTACTGCACCGCCAGCGGCGCCAGCGGCGCCGGCCGGCCGGCCAGGGCCGCGCCGTAGAGGGCCGCCAGCTCGCGCAGCAGGATGCCCAGCGACCAGCCGTCGCAGACGATGTGGTGCAGGCAGACGACCAGCCAGTGCAGCGGCTCGGCCGCCTCCCCGGCCGCGCTAGCCGCGGCCGGGCCGGCCGCCCCGTCGGGCCGCGCATCCGCCGCGTCGCCCCGCGCATCCGGCGCCTCGCCCCGCGCCGGCGCCGGCAGGCGCAGCAGCAGGGCGCGCAGCAGCGGCGGGCGCCGCAGGTCGAACGGCCGCAGCGCCGCCGCGAGCGCCAGGCGGCGCGCCTCCCGGCGGACGCGGCCGCCCGCGGCGGCGAGGTGGCGCAGATCGACGGCCGGCAGCGGCGCCGCCGCCGCCGCCGCGATCACCTGCACCACCGGAGCGATCTCGGGATGCGCGTCGGCGAAGCAGGTGCGCAGCGCCTCGTGCCGCCGCGCCACCGCGCGCCAGGCGGCGGCCAGCGCCCGCGGCTCGAGATGGCCGGCGAGCTCGAGCGCCAGCGGCACGTTGTAGGAGCCGCCCGCGGCGCTGCCTTCCAGCTGGTCGAGGAACCAGAGCCGCTCCTGGGCGAAGGAGGCGGGCAGCGGCAGATCGCGCGGCAGGCGGGCCATGGGCGGGGCGGTCTCCCCTGCCCCCGCGGCCGCCGCCCCACCGGCCGGCTTGCCGGCCGCCGCCACGCGCGCCGCGAGCTCGCCCAGGGTCGGGGCCTCGAACAGCGCGCGCAGCGGCACCTCGACGCCGAACACCTCGCGCACCCGCGACACCGCCCGGGTGGCGAGCAGCGAATGCCCCCCCAGGTCGAAGAAGCTCTCGTGCGCCGCGACCGCCGGCAGGCGCAGCAGGTCACACCAGATCTCGCCCAGCAGCTCTTCGACCGGCTGGCTCGGCCGGCTCGCATGGCTCGGCTGGCCCGGCTGGCTCTGACGCCATGCCACCACCGCCTCGCCGGTATCCGCACCCCAGCCCGGCGCGCCGCAGCCGCCCGCGTCCAGCCGCGCGGCCAGGGCGCGGCGGTCGATCTTGCCGTTCGGATCGAGCGGCAGGGCCGGCAGCGGCACGTACGCCGACGGCCGCATCGGCGCCGGCAGCCGCTCGCGCAGCCACCCGGGCAGCTCCGCGGCGGCGGCGGCCGCGGCGACGTCCGGGCGCGGCACGAAGAAGGCGGCCAGCCGGCGGTCGCCGGGAGCGGGCTCGTGCACCACCACCGCCGCCTGCCGCACGGCGGGGTGCGCGAGCAGGTGGTGCTCGATCTCCCCCGGCTCGACACGGAAGCCGCGGATCTTGACCTGCTTGTCGAGGCGGCCCAGGAACTCGAGATCGCCGTCCGGCAGGTGCCGCGCCAGGTCCCCGGTGCGGTAGAGCCGGGCTCCCGGCTCGCCGGCGAGCGGGTCGGGCACGAAGCGTTCCGCCGTCAGGTCAGGCCGGTTGAAGTAGCCGCGCGCCAGCCCGTCGCCGCCGGCGCACAGCTCGCCGGCGACGCCGGCCGGGACCGGCCGCAGCTGCCGGTCCAGCAGGTGGACGCGGGTGTTGGCGATCGGCCGTCCGATCGGCACCGACGCACCCAGCCGCCGCGCGCCGCGCAGCCGGCGGCAGCAGGTGAAGGTGACGTTCTCGGTCGGACCGTAACCGTTGATCAGCGTCAGCTCGGGGAGCGCCGCCAGCGCCCGCTCGACCTGCGGCACCATCAGCACGTCGCCGCCGGCGAGCAGCTGGCGGACGCCCCGCAGGCTGCCGAGCTCGCCCTCGACCATCTGGTGGAACAGCCCGGCGGTCAGCCACAG
>DATKFK010000238.1:0-2623 GCA_035544375.1 Thermoanaerobaculia bacterium | reverse complement strand
GCGGGTGAGCATTCGAGCCGCAGGCGAGAATGCCCGATGTTAACGAAGTTAACATCCGACTATCTTGCTTCTCTTCGATCATCTCCCCGCTGGGCTCGGGGGACGTGGTTCGATCCAATCGTCGACGGTGCGCCAACCGGGATGCCAGCGCCGTGAGATGCCATCGGGGCGATGATCTATCGTCATGGGTGAGGCGGCTCCTTGCCGCCAGCGCAGGAAGGAGGCCGGTCAGGGCGAGTCGCGCCGGTGCCTGGGCCGAAACAGCGAGGACCCGCGCTACGGTAATAATGAGGTGAGAGTGCATTATCGCGGGCGGTCGCAATATAAAGTGAACGATCGTAGATCAGCGTAGTTTTATATTAATAGCGACGCACCCATGATACATGATGCAAGACTCGGCGGCGCATGAGTAGCGAATAAACGTGAGTGGTTGGGGCGGTGCATCGCGAAGTCGAGGCGTGAAAGTCCCGCCGGCTCGCGCCGCACGGCCGTCGCGGCGGTGGCGAGCTTCGCTGCCGGCAGACTGCGGGCCGGCAGCCGCAACCTGTGCGGCAGAGCAGCGGCAGGCTGCCGCAGGAGCTGCCGAAGGAGCAGCGGCAGCCTGCCGCAGGGGCTGCGGCAGCCGGCAGCGGCAGCGTGGTCAGCTGCCGCAGGCGACCACGCTGCCGCGGCTCACGCCGTTGGGGCTTCTGTACCCTGGGGCGGCGCCGGGCTTCGCCGCTCCCGCCTCTTGGGGCAGTGCCGCAAGTGAGCCACCTCGCTGTACAGCGAGTTGAATGCTTTGCCGCAGCCCTCCCGGCAGGCCACGGGCAGAGGCGGAGCGGCAGCCGGTACGCCTGCGGCAGGCAGTTGCTCCAAGCTGCCGCTGCCGCCCGCGGTCAGGGACGACCGTGGCAGCGCGCCCTGGCCGTGGTGCTGCACCAGGACCTCGAGCTGGTGACGGGCGGCATCCCGCTGCGCGAGCAGCTCGGCGATCGCCTGGGCGTGGCTTCGCTCCTGGGCTGCCGCGGCGTCCTCGCCGCGCAGAGCGGTCGCCGACAAGATGCATCCCGCGGCGGTGACCTCGTGGGCGAGGGCGGCGAGAAGGGACCAGGCCCAGGTGAACAGATGCGCGCCCAGCACCTGGGGCAGCGTGCGGCCACCAATGCCGGCGGCGATCATCGGCACCACGAGGCCGCCTGTGGACCCGAGGACCACGAGCCACACCACGACCAGGCCGGCCCGCCAGCGCCGCACGCGCGCGATGGAGTGGGTGAGGTAGAGGTTGCCGCCGGTCAGCACCAGCGCCGTACCGAATCCGGCCAGCATCAGGAGCTTGCGTTGCCAGTCCTCGTCGAGCACCTGACGGTCCGCGGCCAGCACGGCCAGCACCAGACGCGGGGCTTGCACGAGGATCGCCGCCATGGCGATCCAGACTCCGGTGTTTTGCGCCAACATGGTTTGACCTCCCTGCCGAGCTTCGCGTCAGATCGCTCCTCCGCGAGGGCTTGCCGCTGGTGGTTGGCGCGCGGGGGCCGTTGACGGCATGGAACGAGCCCCCGCGCGCATGCGCCTTCTCCGCGATGCCGCCGTGGGGTCGCTACGAGCGCCTGGGGCGGCCCGCCGGCGATCCGGCGGAGGTGGCAGGGGTGTCTGAGGTCGAGAGGCGGCGGCCCGCTGCGATCCAGGCCTCGAGGTCATCGACCTGATAGCGGACGGAGCCTCCCAGGCGGACGAAGGGCGGACCGCCACCGGTGACCCGAAGCTTCTCGAGAGTGCGGGGGGACAGGTTGCAGCGTGCAGCCGCTTGCTGGGTGTTGAGGAGGGCGGACATTGTGTACCTCGGATCGATGCGCCTGGCCGGGCGTGCCGGCGCTGTGGTTGGGTCTACAGCGAGAACAGGAGCGGAGGGAGAGGATGGAATCGTTCATGATCGCTTGCGTCCCGGCTGAGGCACCTCCTGGTGTCGGTCGCCCCCGGGCAGTCCGAGGGCAGGTTGCGCGACGCGCGGCGTTCGCGCGGAGCTCCGCCCCGGCCCGGTGCGCTCGACGAGAAGCAAGGCGGGAGCGGCTCGCCGCTCCGGCCGATCGAGAGGGCCGTCGGTTCGACCGCGGGAGGGCGGGCGGGGGCGGCGGCCGAGGACCGGGTGCGCGGCGCCGCTCAAGGCAGGTCGAATCGAAGCCGCGGCGCAGGGGGGCGTCCGACACGTTAGGACGTTGACGCACCCGGTACGAATACGTTTGCTACTCTATTCCATGTGCGGTTCTTGTCAATCGATATTTGCGTTGCGGGAGAAGATGGATCGATGATCGATTGTCACCTGGCGCCATCCTCGTTCACCTGACGAAGGGGAGCACGAAGGGGGCCAATCAAGATCGGCCTTGGCCCCCTTCGTGGCTACCTTCACGAGGCCTGGCTCCGTGCGCCCAGGTGACGCCGGCCATCTCTTGCGAAGGCGGCCCCTTCTTCGGCTCTTCGCGGCTTCCGGGGCAACCGGGCCGCACCGAGCCAGGTTGAGGAGTTGGAGATTATTACCAAATATGTAGGTACAAGCCGCCGCGCCCTGTGGGAACTGTGGAAAGCGCGCCAGCGGTTTCCAAGGGACTGCGGGAAGGGTGGAAAACCGGCGAATGAGCAGCGGGTC
>DATKFK010000237.1:0-7087 GCA_035544375.1 Thermoanaerobaculia bacterium | reverse complement strand
GGCGGCGCCGGTCGCGTCGGCGGTCCAGCCATGGTCAGCCAGCTCGCGGCGCGCCGCGGCGATCTCCTCTTCGCTGACGCGGGTCACGTCGCCGCCGGTTGCGGCGACGCACCGCCGCATGTCGTCGCGCCGCGGCGGCCGGCCGATGGCGATGCCGGCGGCGGTGGGGGTGCCGGGCCGCGCCTCGCCCGGGCCGTCGGGCGCCAGCGCCGCATAGCCTTCGAGCTGCACGGCGTGCAGCGCCGGCAGGCGGCCGATGACGCCGGCCCGCGCCAGCGCCGCGAGGCCGAGCGCCAGGCCCATCAACAGCGGGCCGTTGCCGGCCGGCAGCAGCCAGTGGTCGGGCAGGGGCAGGCCGATCTCCTCGGCCAGCTCCCAGGCGAGGGTGGCGGTGCCGGCCAGGAAGGACGGCTGGAAGAAGGGCGCGGCGTAAGGCAGCCGACGGCGCCACTCCTGGGCGGCGGCGTGCGTGGCGTCGCGGTTCCCCGGCACCGCCTCGACGGCGCCGCCGGCGGCACGGATGCGCTCGATCTTGATCGCCGGCGTCGCGGCGGGCACCAGCACCGTGCAGCGGATGCCGCGCGCGGCGGCCGCCCTGGCGACGGCGATGCCGGCGTTGCCGGAGGAGTCGAGGAACAGATCGCGGACGCCGCGGCGCTGCGCGGCCGCGGCCATCACCTCGGCGCCGCGTTCCTTGTACGAGCCGGCGGGGGCCGATCCCTGCTGGCAGATCCAGACCTCGCCACCGCCGGCGCCGGGCGCGTAGCGGCCCGGTGGGCAGGCCAGGGAGCGCCCCGGCAGCTCCTCGGGATCGAGCCCCAGGGCCGGCGCCCAGCGGCGCAGGGAGGCGCCCGGCTCGCTCGCCGGCCGCCCCCAGCCAAAGCCGTCGCCGTGGCGCCAGAAGCCGCCGCAACGCGGGCAGACCGCCGGCAGGCCTGCTTCGGGATAGGGCCCGCCGCAGCCGGCGCAGGCAAGATCGAACAGCGGCTCCGGCATGCTCGAATTCTAGCGCCGCGTGCCGGTAGAATCGGCACGGCCATGGGCGAGATCGGGCGCATCGCGGTGATCGGAGGAGGTCCGGCGGGAGGATCGGCGGCGCTGGCGCTGGCCAGGGGCGGGGCGGCGGTGACTCTCTACCTGCCCGGGCGTCCGGGCGAGAAACCCTGCGGCGGCGCCGTTCCCGATCACGTGCTGCCGCGCATCGCCGGCTTCGACCCGGATGGCCTGCCCGCGGTGGCCTCGCCGAGCTTGCGCCTGGAGGACGGAACCGGCTGCCGCCTCGACAGCACGCTCGCGGGTATCCGCATCTTTTGCCGGCACGATCTCGACCGGGCCATCGTCGCGGCGGCAGGAGCCGCCGGAGCCCGCATCGAGCCGCGGCGGGTCGAGGCGCTCGCGCCCTGGGGAGGCTTCCGGGAGGGCGCGGGCGCGAGCGGCGTGGGCGTCGTTGCGGGCGGCGAGACTCGCTGCTACGACTGGGTGATCGGCGCCGACGGCGCGCGCGGCCTGTCGCGCCGCGCCGCGGGCCTCGCGCCGCAAGGGGAGAGCGTCGGGCTGGGAGCCACGCTGCGCGGTCTCGACGCGAGCCGCCTGGTGCTCGGCTTTCCTCATCTCGCCGATGCCTACAGCTGGATCTTCCCGCGCCCCGGCGGCGCCTCGGTGGGAATCGCCTACTCGCACGCGGAGCTCGACGATCGCGCGGCGCGGACGGTGCTCGACGAGATGCTCGACCGTCACCTGCCGCCGGGCTGGCGGGCGCTGCCGGGGCCGCGCTACCGCTATCCCATCCCGGTGTATGGTCCGTGGACCGTGCCTGGCGTGCGCCGGGCGTTGCGGCAGCGGCTGCTGCTGGTGGGAGACGCCGCGGCCCTGGCGGACCCGCTGACCCGCGAGGGCATTCGCTACGGCATGCTGTCGGGGCTGTGGGCGGCGGAGTGCCTGCTCGCCGGGACTCCCTGGCGCTATCCCGCGCGCCTGGCGGCCGAGCTGGGTGCGGAGCTGGAGCGCGCCGCGCGTGCGCGCGGCCCGTTCTTCACCGGGCCGGTGGGCCGCTGGATGCTGCCCGCCGCCCGCCTCCACCGCGGCGTGCGGCGGGTGCTCGCCGACCTGCTGGCCTGCCGGCAGCCCTACCTCACGCTCGAAGGCCGGCTGCTGCGCGAGGCGCTGCGGCCTTGAACGCCGCTCCTACGGAGACGCCATGACCACCTTCTACCTGCCTTCGACACTGCAATCGCTGGCCGGCGGAGCGGACCGGCTCGAGGCCGCGGGCGCGACCGTCGGCGAGGCGCTGCGGCAGCTCGAGCGAGAGCATCCGCGCCTCGCCGGCTGGGTGCTCGACGAGCGCGGCGGCCTGCGCCGGCACGTGTCGCTGTTCGTCAACGACGCCCTGGCGGCTCCCGACAGCCCGCTCGCTCCGGGCGATCAGGTCTACATCGTGCCGGCCATCTCGGGCGGTGCCCCGGGCGCCGGCGGTCCCGGCGCCCCAGGTGCCGCCGGCGGCCCCGGCGCCCCCGGCGAGGTCAGTGAGGCCGGCGAGGTCGAGGTCTTGGCCGGGACCCGCAAGGGGCTGTTCGTGCTGCGCGGCCTCCGCGGCGGCCGGCTCGAGGTCGTGGCGCGGCGCTTCGCGGGCCAACCGGTCGAATACGCCCTGCGCGATGCGCGCAGCGGCCTCTGCTTCGCCTCGGTGACCCACGGCCATTTCGGTCCGCACCTGTTCTTCACCCGCGATCCCGCGGCGCCGGACAGCTCCTGGGAGCAGGCAGCCGGTCCGGTCTTCCCGGACGATGCGGGAGCGGCGGTCGAGCGGATCTGGGTGGTCGAGCCGGGCAGCGAGGATGGGGTCCTGTGGGCCGGCGTCGCGCCCGCCGCCCTGTTTCGCAGCGGCGATGGCGGCCGCTCCTGGGAGCTGGTGCGCGGCCTTTGGGAGGAGCCCAGCAGGCCACAGTGGAAGCCGGGCTTCGGCGGCCTCTGCCTGCACTCGATCTGCCCGTGGCCCGGAGAGCCGGCACGGCTCGCGGTCGGCATTTCCTCGGCCGGAGTGTGGGTCACCGAGGACGGCGGGCTGAGCTGGCGGCGCGGCACGAGCGGCCTCGTTCCCCGCTACGTTCCCGAGGAGGCGCGGCCGACCACCACGATGTTCTGCATCCACAAGCTCCTGCGCGCCGAGCGCCAGCCGGCGACCCTGTACATGCAGTTTCACGGCGGGGTCTACCGTTCGGAAGACGCCGGGCTGACGTGGACCGACATCGGCACCGGCTCGGGGCTGCCATCGGACTTTGGTTTTCCGCTGGTGCTCGATCCTCGCGACCCGGCGCGCGCCTTCGTCATTCCCCTGCTCGCCGACGCCGACCGGGTGACGCCGGAGGGGCGTCTGCGGGTCTTCGAGACGGTCGACCGGGGGGCCAGCTGGCACCCGCTCACCGCCGGGCTGCCGCAGGAAAACTGCTATCTGACGATCCTGCGCCAGGCCTTCGGCCACGACGGCGGCGACCCCCTCGGCCTGTACTTCGGCGCCGAGTCGGGCGACCTCTACGCTTCGCCCGACGGCGGCCGCACCTGGTCCGCCGCCGTCTCAGGCCTGCCGCCCATCCTGTCGGTCCGCGCCGGCCTCCTCGCGTGACCCGGCAGCCGTTCGCGTCATGCTGCCGGAGGCGGGCTGGCCTGCGGCCGCTGAGCGGGCGCCGCCCGAGGACGCCCGGCCAGACCTCCGCGATGCGTTATTCTCGGCAGACCGTGTGAGCACATGAGCTATCGCTTTGCGCAGGTCGCAGTCGACACCGCCAGACAGGTGGTCTCGGTCGATGGCCGCGAGGTCCCCTGCCAGCTCCGGGTCTACCAGCTGCTGGTGCTGCTCTGCGAGGCCGGCGGAGCGGTGGTGCCCCGCGAGGCGATCTTCGCCCGCCTGTGGGAGGGGCAGCCGGCGGCCTCCGACGAATCCCTGACGCAGCTCGTTCACCGGTTGCGGTCCACCCTTGGCGCGAGCAGCGCCGCCGTCCGCACCGTGCGCGGCGTGGGCTTCCGTCTCGATTGCGCGGTCGAGCGCACGGACGGCCTGCCGCCGCGCCCGGGCGGGGATGCCGGGCTCGGGGACCGCGGCGGAGCGGGCAGCGGCACCGCCGGGCCGGTGGCCGGCGCCGGCCCTGGCGGCCCCGGCCGGGCGGTGGGAGCGCGCCGCTGGCGGCCATTCCTGTGGCTGGCACTGCCGCTGGCGGCGCTGGCGGCCGCGGCGGCGTGGTGGTCGCTGCCCAAGCCCTGGCAGGTGATCGACTCCGGATTCGCCCTCGAACGCGGCGACCTCGGCACCGAGCGGAGGGAGACGATCGATCTCGTGGCCCGTGCGTTCGCCGCCGAACGCATCGGTGACCGCGCCCAGGCCCGCCGGCTGCTCGAAACCGCTCAGGCCACCGATGCCGCGACGCCGGTGCCGGCGGCCTTCCTTTGCCTCTTCAGCCCTTGGGAGGAACGGCAGGGCGAGGCGGGCCGCTGGGCGAAGGCGGCGGCGGCGCGCCTGCGGCCCAGCTCCTCGCCCTATCTGCACCTGCTCGTCCGCTACGCCGCGGCCACCGGCACGGACAGGGACCGGGACTGGCTGGCGGCCGACGCGGCCCTGCTCGCGCTCCGTCCGTCGGCCTGGTCGCTGCGCCTCGCCAGGGTCCACTACCACCTCGCCCTCCGCGAAGAGGCCGCGGCGCTGGACGACCTGCAGAAGATCCCGGTCCATGCCCTGGACGATCACAACCTGTCGACGGTCCTCGCCGACCGCGCTTCGCTCGGCGACATTGCGGGCGCCGAGCGAGATTTCGCGGCGGACCGCCTGCGCGGCCAGGAGGCGCTGGCCTGGTACGTGCGCGGGCGCATCGCCAGGAGCAAGCGGCACGCCCACGAGGCGCGCGAGGCCTTCGATCGCGAGCTCGCCATCGCCACTCGCCAGAACCAGCCGGACCTTGCCACCGACGCCCGGCTCTTCGGCGGGCTCGCGGCCTGCGAGGAAGGCGATCTCGTGGCAGCCGCTTCGCGCTTCGATCTCGCGGCCGCGGATGCGCTCGACGGCCATCGTCCCGGCATCGCGATCGAAGCGCTGGGCGTCGGGGCCTACCTGGCCTGGCGGCACGGCAACCTCGCCGGCCGCGACCAGCGTCTGGCCGAAGCGGCCGGCCTGCGCGCCGAGCCCGCCTGGATCTATCAGGCGGCGCTGACGCTGCTGGCGCTGTGGACGGGGGCGCACCCGCCGGCGGAGCCGCGGGCGCTGGTGGCGCGGATGCTCAGGGAGCCGGAGGTCTCCGGGGTCGACGATCTGCTGCTCGCCCGGGCCGCCTTCGCCGCCGGCGACAAGGAGCAAGCCAGCCACCGGCTGCGGCAGGCCCGGGAGTCAGGAGTCGGCAAGACCTACTTCAAGGAAGAGGCCGCCTTGCTTGCCGCCGATCTCGGCGAGCCGCCGGCGCCGCAGTGGGTCGATCCCCCCTATCCCAACCTGCTGCGCTTCGCCGCCGCCCAGGAGCTCAACCGCCGCGCGGCCGGACACTAGCGCTTTTCGCGCTGCTTTTTTGCGTATCCCTCGGGATCTGTCTTCTGGTGCACCTTGTCCTGATGTCGTGCGAAAACGCATGGCCCCACTATTTCATTGAGTCTTGCAAATCGGCCCGTGCCTCTTCCCGCGGTTACCATGTTAACCGCGTTATTCATCACCACAATTTGGTGCTTGACCGAGCCCGGGTGGAATGGGTGACTTTCCATGGTTTCATTCAACACGGAGTGATCCTTGGGGTCGGCCTTCGAGTAAACGGGCGCTCGTGTCAATTCTGTCTTGTCCAATCCGAATGCGCCCCCTACGTAATGGACACTTCCTTTCTCCGTGGAAGGTTTGCCGCTAAAAGGCACCACGCCAGTCTCTTTCAAAGCCTCGTATGCCTTCGCCACGTGTTTCGCAGGGTCCTCTCCCGGCTCGAGTTTGCGCAGCTCCCTGATCATATCGTATTTATGTTCAGTGCCGCCCTTCGAAGTCGCCTTTGACCCGGTCGAGATGGAAGCGGACCCGCCGCTCGTCGCCGACAGCTCACGCTGCGATGCCGACTGCCAGCTGTTCGCCGCCGACCTCGCAGCGCTCACGGGCGGCGTCGATGGCGAGAGGAAGGGCCGCGACGCAAATGCGCTAGCACTCGCCGCCGACGCGCTCGAGGCGTACGACGTCGATCGAAGCGATCCCGTCACGGACATCGCCGCTGCCGCCCGCCAGCTGTTCGCCGCCGACCTCGCAGCACTCGCGGGCGGCGCCGATGACGAGAGGAAGGGCCGCGACGCAAATGCACTGATGTTCGCCGACGACGCTGCCGCAGTCGGTCCCCACTTCCACGGGTCCACCGATGAGCCCCTCGTCCCCCAGGTCGCGGCTCCTCGTACCGATAAGGTCCCGGGCATGGCCTCACCTCAAGCGCTCGGCTCAGACGGGCCGTGAGCGGCAGGATCATGTGGCGCCGGGCCTGGTGGGTCAGCGCCGGCTGCTGAGCTCCCGGCACGGCGCCGAGGGCCCTGGCGAGGATGCTAGCCCTGGCGGCCCCATCCGAAATATCGGGGGATTTCTGATTGTTCTCCGGGTTTTGTCCAAATCTTCCGCCTGCCCCGCCCGGCCACAGGCACCCGAACCGGGGGGACCCGCCCCCCCTGATCGTTACTGGCCGTCCCAGCCACCGTCGCCTGCGGAAACCCGAGCCATGAAACAGGTGCCGGTGCTTTCTAACTGGCCGGCGAGGGCCCGTAGGAGTAGCCCTGGCGGCCCTTGACCCGGAGCTCGGGATTGGCGGTTTTCACCTCGACGGACTGGAACCCCGAGGTCCCCGCCGGGTGCTCGCTGCGATAGCTCAGCAGGTAATAGCCGTTGTTCTCCGTCGATACCTGCTCGAGCGCGGTGAGGAAGTTGGTGAAGTTGAACAGGTATCTCCCGCCGGTGTCGGAGGCGAGCTGATTGAGCGCGTCCGCCATGGTGTGGTTGGTGTCGCCGGCAGGCCAGAGATCGAGCGTGTAGACCGCGACGTCGGCGGTGTCGAGCGCCGCGATGGTCGGCCGGTAGTAGCGCGGGTCGGGTTGGTACTGG
>DATKFK010000236.1:0-6206 GCA_035544375.1 Thermoanaerobaculia bacterium | reverse complement strand
GGCCCGCGACTGGGCGCCGCCGGCGCCCGGGGCCGCGGCCGCCGCGCCGCGCCGCCCGGCCGAGGAGCTCCTGGCGGCGGTCTGGGCGGAGGTGCTGCGCCTCGATCGCGTCTCGGTGCACGACAACTTCTTCGACCTCGGCGGCGACTCGATCCTCAGCATCCAGATCGTGGCGCGCGCCCGCCGCCGGGGCCTGGTCTTCGAGCCGCGCCACCTCTTCGAGCACCAGACGATTGCCGAGCTGGCGGCGGTCGCGGTGGCGGGCGATGGGGCGGGCGGTGGGGCGGGCGCCGAGCAGGGCCTGGTGGTCGGCCCGCTGCCGCTCAGCCCGATCCAGCTCTGGTTCCTCGAGACCGAGCGGGCCGACCCGCATCACTTCAACCAGTCGGTGCTGCTCGCCTCCCGCCAGCCATTGCGCCGCGCCGACCTCGCGCGGCTTGCGCAGGTGGTGCAACGGCTGCTCGGGCACCACGACGCCCTGCGCCTGCGCCTGGCGCGCGGCGTCGACGGTTGGGAGCAGCGCCTGGCCGGTGTCGAAGGGCCGCCGCCGTGTCACGCCGTCGACCTCGGGGCGTTGCCGCCCGCGGCGCGGGCGGCCGCGGTCGAGAGCTGCGCCGCCGCCGTCCAGGCGAGCCTCGACCTGGCCGCCGGCCCGCTCGCCCGCGCCGCGCTCTTGCTGCTCGGCCCAGGGCAGCCCGGGCGCCTGCTCATCGCGGTCCACCATTGGGCGATCGACGGCGTTTCCTGGCGCATCCTGCTCGAGGATCTGGCGAGCGCCTGGGAGCAGGCCGGACGCGGCGAGGCCATCACGCTGCCGCCGAAGACCTCCTCCTACCGCGATTGGACGCTGCGCCTGGGGCAGCGGGCCGGTGAAGGCGCGCTCGAACAGGAGGCCGCCTACTGGCGAGAGCTGGCGCCGGCGACCGCGGGGGCGAAGCTGCCGCCGTCCGCCGCCGCCGGCGGCGCGGGCGGTGCGGGCCCCGCCGCCGCGGCGCCTCGCGTCGTCTCCCTGGCGCTGGCGCCGGCGGAGACCGGGGCGCTGCTGCGCCAGGTGCCGGAGGTCTACCACACCCGGATCGACGAGGTGCTGCTTTCGGCCCTCGCCCGCGCCTTCGCGGCGCGCTCCGGCGAGCGCGGCCTGCTGCTGGACCTCGAGGGGCATGGCCGCGAGGACCTGGGCGGCGGGCTCGATCTCACGCGGACCATCGGCTGGTTCACCGCCATCTATCCGGTCTGGCTGGCGCTTGCCGACCCCGCCGACCCCGGCGCCTGCCTGCTGGCGGTCAAGGAGCAGCTGCGCCGGGTGCCGGGCCGCGGCGTCGGCTACGGGCTGCTGCGCTACCTCCGCGCCGGCGCCGCGCGGGCGGAGCTCGCCGCCCTGCCGCAGCCGGAGATCGCCTTCAACTACCTGGGACAGCTGGACCAGGCCCTGCCGGCGGAGGCCCCCTTCGCGCCCGCCTACGAGTCGCGGGGCCCCGAGCAGAGCCCGCGCGCCCGGCGCCGCCACCGCCTCGAGATCAGCGCCGTCATCGTGGGCGGGGTCTTCCGCACCACCTGGACCTATGATCCCGCGCGCTTCGCGAGCGCGGAGGTCGAGCCGCTGGCGGCGGCCTTCCTGGCGGCGCTGCGCGACACCGTCGAGCACTGCCGTTCGCGGCAGGGAAGCGAGCGCGCGCCGGCCGACTTCCTTGGAGCCGGCCTCGACGCGGAGCTGCTGGCCCGGGCGCTGGCCGAGATCGGCGCCGCCAACGAGGCCTGCCCGGGCCGCGCCGCGGTGAGCGACAGCGCATGAGCCAGCCCGCCGTCGAAGCGATCTACCTCGCCTCGGACCAGCAGCAAGGCATGCTGTTCGAGACCGTGGCGGCGCCTGCCTCCGGGGTGCACGTCGAGCAGCTCACCACCCGGCTCGAGGGCGATCTGGACCTGGCGGCGTTCGAGGGCGCCTGGCAAAGCCTGCTTCGCCGCCATGCCGTGCTGCGCACCGCCTTCGCCTGGCAGGACCAGCCACGGCCGCTGCAGATGGTGCTGCGCGACGCCGCCATGCCGCTCGCGATCGAGGACTGGCGCGGCGTGCCGGCCGCGGAGGTCCCGACGCGCCTGCGGGCGCTGCTCGACGCCGACCGCGGCCAGGGCTTCCGGATGTCGCAGGCGCCCCTGATGCGCCTCAAGCTGCTGCGCACCGGCGAGCGCTCGGCGCTGCTGGTGTGGACGCATCATCACATCCTGATGGACGGCTGGTGCCGCCCGGTGCTGCTGGGCGAGCTCGCCGCGCTGTACGAAGCCGGTTGCCGGGGCACCGAGCCGGCGCTGCCGCCGAGCCTCCCCTATGGCGACTACCTTGCCTGGCTCGGCCGCCAGGACACGGCCGCCGCCGAGGCATTCTGGCGCCGTGAGCTGCGCGGCTTCCGCCGCCCAACCCCGCTCGGCCGCCCGGCCGCGGCGCCGGGCGCCGGCGACCCCGAGGCGGCGGCCGCCACCCTGCAACGCCGGCTGCCGGCGCCCGCCACCGCGGCGCTCGCGGCGCTGGCCCGGAGCCGGCGGGTGACGCTGAGCACGGTGGCGCAAGCGGCCTGGGCGCTGCTCCTGGGCCGCTACAGCGGCGAGCTCGACGTCGTCTTCGGCGTCACCGTCTCGGGGCGCCCGGCCGAGCTCGCGGGGATCGAGACGGCCATCGGCCTGTTCATCAACACGCTGCCGCTGCGCGTGCGGATCGAGCCGGAGGCCACGTTCGTCTCCTGGCTCGCGCGGCTTCAGGCGCACGGCCTCGAGCTGCGCCGCCACGAGCATGTGGCCGGCGGCCGGACGCACCGGTGGAGCGAGGTGCCGGCCACCCTCCCGCTCTACGAGAGCATCCTGGTCTACGAGAACTACCCCGGCGATCCCGGGCCGGCCGCGCCGGCGGCGACGGCGGCGCCGTCAGCGGGCGGGGAACGGCTCGCGATCCGCATCGACGGCAGCTTCGCCAGCGGCGGCCGCACCCGGCGGCCGGTGACCCTGCTGATCGCCCCGGGCGAAGAGCTCGCCTGCAAGCTCGTCTACGACAGGAGCCGGCTGCGCGACGGCGGGCGCCTGCTCGAGCACTACTGCCTCCTGCTCGCGGCCATCGCGGGCGATCCCGAAGCCCGGGTGGCAGCGCTCGCGGCGCTGGTTCCGGAGGCTGAGGTTCCCGAGTTCTCGCTCGCCGCCGCGCCGGACGCGGCGGCGAGCGAGGCGCATCCGCCGCGCACCTCCTGCGAGGAGCTCACCGCCCTGCTGTGGTGCCAGGTGCTGGGCCTGCGGCAGGTGGGGATCGAGGAGGACTTCTTCGCCCTGGGCGGCCATTCGCTGCTCGCCGCCGAGCTGGTGGGCCTGGCGCGCGAAGCCTTCCAGGTCGACCTGCCGCTGCGCGCGCTGTTCGAGCATCCGACGGTGGCCGGCATGGCGGCCGAGATCGCGCGGCTCAAGGGGACGCACGAGGACTTCGCGGCGCAGCTGGCGGCGCTCCCGCGGCTGGTGCCCGACCCGGCCGGGCAGCACCAGCCGTTCCCGCTGACCGACCTGCAGGAAGCCTACTGGATCGGGCGCGGCGGCGCGTTCGAGATCGGCAACGTCGCCACCCACCTGTACCAGGAGCTCGACGTCGAGCGGCTGGACGTGGGGCGCTTCGAGCGCGCCTGGCGGCGGCTGGTCGCTCGCCACGACATGCTGCGCGCCATCGTGCTGCCGGACGGCCGCCAGCAGATCCTGCCGCAGGTGCCTCCCTATGCCGTCGCGGTGCTCGACGTGCGCAGCGACCTTCCCGCGGCCGCCGAGGAGCGGCTGCTGGCCGTGCGCGAGCGCATGTCTCACCAGGTGCTGCCGGCCGACCGCTGGCCGCTGTTCGAGATCCGCGTCTCGCTCTTGGCCGGCGGCCGGGCGCGGCTCCACCTCAGCCTCGATCTGCTCATCGGCGACGCCTGGAGCTGGCGCATCCTGGTCAACGAGCTGGAGCTGGCGCTGACGGACGAGGACGCCGAGCTGCCGCCGCTCGAGCTGTCCTTCCGCGACTACGTCCTGGCCGCCGCCGCGCTCGAGGGAACGCCGCTCCACGCCCGCGCGCTCGACTACTGGATGGGCCGGCTGGCGACCCTGCCGCCAGGACCGGAGCTGCCGCTGGCCAAGCGCCCGGCGGCGATCGAGCGGCCCCGTTTCGTGCGCCGGCGGGGGGCGCTCGCGCCCGAGGCCTGGCGGCGCCTGCGGGAGCGCGGCACCCGCCGCGGCCTCACCCCCTCCGGCCTGCTGCTGGCCGCCTTTGCCGAAACGCTCGCGGCATGGAGCAAGACGGGGCGCTTTGCGCTCAGCCTGACGCTGTTCAACCGGCTGCCGCTGCATCCGCAGGTGAATCGGCTGGTCGGCGACTTCACCTCGCTGACGCTGCTCGAGGTGGACTCGGCGGCGGCGCCGACCTTCGAGGAGCGGGCGCGCCGGCTGCAACGCCAGCTGTGGGACGACCTCGATCACCGCTACGTCAGCGGGGTGCGCGTGCTGCGCGAGCGCGGCCGCCGGGAGGGCCGCGCGGCGCGCCTGTCGATGCCGGTCGTCTTCACCAGCACGCTGACGCTGGGCGGCGCCGCAGGCCAGGCGGCAACGCCGGCGGCCAGCGGCTCTGCCCTCGGCGAGATGCATCACGTCTGGAGCGTTGGCCAGACCTCGCAGGTGTGGCTGGACCACCAGGTATCGGAGCAGGCGGGAGGCCTGCTGTTCAACTGGGACGCGGTCGAGGAGCTGTTCCCGGCGGGGATGCTCGACGACATGCTGGCGGCCTACGTCGAGATCTTGGGCCGGCTTGCGGACCGCGAGGAGACCTGGCGCGAGGCGGCGCCGCTGCGCGTGCCGGCGGCGCACCTGGCGCTCTACGCGGCGGCCAACGCCACCGCGGCGCCGGCGCCTGCCGGGCTGCTCCACGGGCCGTTCCTCGAACAGGCGGCGCGGCAGCCTCTGGGCTGGGCGGTGCTGTCGCCGGAGCGGCGGCTGCGCTATGGCGAGCTGCGGCGGCTGGCCGGCGGCGTGGGCCGGCGGCTGCGCGCCAGCGGCGTCGAGCCGGCAACGCTGGTCGCGGTGGTGATGAGCAAGGGCTGGGAGCAGGTGGTGGCGGCGCTGGGGGTGCTGGCGGCGGGGGCGGCCTACCTGCCGATCGACGCCGAGCTGCCGCGCGAGCGCCGCGACGAGCTGCTGCGCCAGGGCGAGGTGCGGGTGGCGCTGACGCAGCCGCGCTGGGCGGCGGCGCTGCCCTGGCCGCCGGAGCTGACGGTGCTGGAGGTGCTGGCGGTGGACGCCGCCGCGGCTGCCGATGCCGTCGCCGACGCGCCGTGGCCCGAGCCGCCGCGCGGGGCTCGGGAGCTGGCCTACACCCTCTTCACCTCGGGCTCGACGGGTGTGCCCAAGGGGGTGATGATCGAGCATGGGGCGGCGCTCAACACCGTTGTGGACGTCAACCGGCGCTTCGCGGTGGGGCCCACCGACCGGGTGCTGGCGGTGTCGTCGTTGTCGTTCGACCTGTCGGTGTACGACCTGTTCGGCCTGCTCGCGGCGGGAGGCGCGGTGGTGGTGCCGGAGGCGGCGGCGGCACGCGACCCGCGGCGGTGGCTCGAGCTGATGGACGAGCACCGGGTGACGGTGTGGAACACCGTGCCGGCCCTGGCCGAGATGCTGGTGGAATACGCGGTCGGGCAGGGCTCGCCGCTGCCGTCGTCGCTGCGGTTGGTGCTGCTGTCGGGCGACTGGGTGCCGGTGGGCCTGCCGGGGCGGCTGCGCGGGCTGTGCCCGGGGGAGGTCGAGGTGGTCAGCCTGGGAGGCGCCACCGAGGCGTCGATCTGGTCGATTCTCTACCCCATCGGCGAGGTGGAGCCGTCGTGGCGCAGCATCCCCTACGGCCGGGCCATGGCCAACCAGGGCTGCGAGGTGCTCGACGCGCGGCTCGCGCCGCGGCCGCTGTGGGTGCCGGGAGAGCTCCACATCGGCGGGCTGGGCCTGGCGCGGGGCTACTGGCACGACGCGGAGAAGACCGCGGCCGCCTTCGTGACGCGCCCCGCGACCGGCGAGCGGCTGTACCGCACCGGCGACCTCGCGCGCTGGCTGCCCGACGGCACCATCGAGCTCTTGGGGCGCGAGGACCTGCAGGTCAAGATCCACGGCCACCGCATCGAGCTCGGCGAGATCGAAGCCGCCCTCGCCCGCTGCCCCGGGGT
>DATKFK010000235.1:0-4775 GCA_035544375.1 Thermoanaerobaculia bacterium | reverse complement strand
CCCCCACCGCCGCCACCGTCCGGCCGCCCCGGAAGGGCCCGATCAGCCGCCACCGCAGCTGGGAGAGGAGGGAGGGATCGAGCCCTCGAATGCCGTCGCCGTCGGCGGCGGCGGCGAGCGCGAGCGGGCCGGCCGCGGCGGGCTGGGGCAGGAGGGACAGCAGCGGCAGCGCCAGCAGGATCGAGGAGATCGGCCGGACGAGCCTGCGACCGGCGCGCGCGACGAGGCGGACTGGGTTCACGGCTGGGCCCTCCCCCGAAATGGAAGGGCTTAGTGTAATGCACTGGCCGCGGGCGGCGGTGTCGGGCTCCGGGAGCCCCGCCCAGCGCGTCCGGACCTGCGACGATCCTGCTGTCCCAGCCGGAGCACCAACAGCCCGATCAAGGAGGCGAATCCACCGGTGAGGAGGAGGTACGTCACCCCGAGCTCGATCTCGCGGCGGCGCAGCGAGGGACCGTCCCAGCAGCTTTCGATCGCCTCGGGGGCAAGGCTCAGACTCTGGATGCAGGCTTCGTCCCCGGTCCCTGGGGGGCAGCGGCAGCCCGGGTTGCGAGAGTCGGCGACGATCACTGCCACGGTGGTGCCGCCGAAGCTGGGCAACCTGACGAACTCGAAGTAGAGGATCGTAAAGAGGAAGAATCCCAGGCACATGGCGCCCAGGCCGGCGCGGAACCGCCGCCGGATCCTGGACGCCGCGACCCTCTCGCCGGCCTCGAACTGCACGCCGACCGCGACCAGTCCCATGAGGAACGCGGAGAGCGGGATGAGCACGTGCTGGAGCTGCCAGGGGAACAACTCCAGCATGGAGTGGTACCCCTTCACCTTGACGTTGCCGAGGAAGGGCGCAAATCCGATGCCGACCGCGACGCTGAAGCCGCCCCCGTAGAGAACGAACCGCCGCGCCACCGGCGGCAGGTCGCTGAGTCTCGGCAACCTCATGGCGGGCAGTCCTGCTCGGTCCCGCCGGGTTGCGCCTCACAAAACGCATCCCTGGGGTCGGAGGCCTCGTAGATGTGGCACTCGACCGCTCGCGGTGATCCCTCCACCAGGTTCAGCCAGTACTTTCCCCGGTCGGTCGCCGTCTTCAAATGCGCCTTCGGGGGTTTGGCTTTGTATCGATAGAGGCCCCGCCAGACCTGCGGCTTGACACGGTTGGTCTGGATCTCGCCGTCCCAGAGCTCGTAGCTCACCGGGCTCATGCTGAAGACCGCACCCTTGGGAACGCTCTTGACGCAGAGGTCGAGCTGCAGGTCCAGCTGCTTCGCCTCGAACTGGATGATCGCGATCTTGTCCCAGATCCGCTGCAGCACCCGGTCGACTGCCCCCTTTTCCAGACGCCCCGGCGGCGGCCCGGCCGTGGCCGCGTGCAGGCGCTCCTCCCGGGCGGCCGGCGCGGGCGAAACCGGTGCCGGCGGTGCGCCCCGGAACACGGCCCACACGAGGTGCGCCGCGGACGGCGGACCGGCCGCCACCACCGGCAGCGCGGCGATCTCGGCGCGGGCCTTGGCGAAAAGGTCGCGGACATAGTCACGCATGGCCGCCAGCTCCGGGCCGGCGAGCGCCGCGGTCAGCCGCTGTTCCATCTGGTCGAGCAGGTGGTAAACCTTCTGCGGCTCGTAGCCCGCGCCCGGTTGCGCCGGCAATCCGATCCCGAGCTCCGTCGCCGTCCGCCGCAGCTCTTCACGGGCCCGCTCCAGCGCCGGGATGATCTGGCCCGCCACCTCCTCCTGCGAACGCTCGGGCGCCTGCGGCACTTCTCTCTCCGGCGCGTTCTGAGTGCGCCGCGGCCGCACCGGCAGTCCCAGGTGGCTGAGCTTCAGCGAGACGGTGAAGAGGCGGTCGCCGAAGCCGGTTTCGAGGCGCAGCAGCAGCGGACCGGACAACCTCACCCCGACCCCCGCGATCCCCGCCGTGCCGCTGGCCACCATGCCGGTGCGCGTGTGGAGGAGCGTCTCCTGGGCCACCTCCTCGCTGCGCAGCGCCAGCGTGTCGTCGACCGTCAGCAGGTCGCGGCGGCGCAGGATGCCGAGGTACGGTGCGATACGGCCGCCGGCCAGGCTCCGCCCGATCCGCAGCAAAGCCTCGCCGCCGCGAAGACGGAACCGCGTCTGGCTCTCCGGCACCGCGAAGCCGGTAGCCGCGATGCCGGGAGAGCGGTCGGCGGTGACGCTCGGCATGGTGTGGACGCGAAATCCGGCGCCGGCAAACCAGGGGCAGCCGCTGCAGAGTTGCGCGCTCAGATCGAGGCCGAGGCCGAGGACCGCGCCCTGTCCCGTGACGACGGTGCTGTCGGCCGGCTCCGGCTTGTCGACAAAGCCGAGCCTCCAGCCGCTCCACGCCCCCTGCAGGACCAGGGTGGGATGGATCGCGAGGCCCGCGAGCGGCAGGCGCGGCAAGGCGATGGGCACCTGCGCGCCCGCGCCAGGTCCGGATCGCCAGTGCAGGTCGAACTTGCGGTTGAGGAGCGCGGGGTCGTCGTTGACGGCCGTCGTCACGCTGGTCCCGTGCTGCAGGTCGAGCAGGGTGATGGTCGTGGTGGCGGCGGAGATCTGCAGGCCGTCCTGCCGGGTATAGGCGCCGTCGAGGCCGAGCGCCACCCAGGCGCCCGTGGCCTGCGGGCTCTCCGCCGCCCACGCCGGCGCCGCGCCCTGCTCCGCCGCCGCCGGGCGGAGACCCTGCGTCAGCAGGATTCCCATCGCAAGAGTGAGCACCGCCCGGGCGATCCTCATGGCAGGCCGCTCCTTGACGACCTTGAAGCCAAGCGCCTCGGATCGCGTCCTAGCCTAGCTGCCGAGCGCGGATCGATTGGCGGCAAGACCAAAAGCAGCATTTTTAATATAATATAACAAATAACATCGCATGCGTATGATCGCTTATAAATATTTCGATTTCACTCGCCGCTGAGCGCGGATGCGAGGGCCTTTCCCAGCGCGCGGCGGGGCGGGGCGGACCTTCAAGGTGGCCGTCTCGGGCGCATCGCTGTTCGCCGCCCTCGCCCTGGCCGCCGCCGGGCGCGCCCAGGCGCAGCAGGGAAGCTGGCAGCCGGCGAAGGCGATGCCCACCCCCCGCCGGCTCCTGGCCGCCGCGGCCCTCGACGGCAAGGCCTACGCGCTGGGGGGCTGCGGCTCCGCCTGCTTCGAGCCCCCCCTGCAGACCTCGGCCTTCGAGGAGACGCGGGTCGAGGTCTACGATCCAAGCTCCGACACCTGGGCAGTGAAGAACCCGATGCCGACCATCCTCTTCGGCGCCGCCGCCGTGGCTCCCGGCAACGGCAAGATCTACACGCTGGGGGGCGTCGTCAGCGGCAACGTCGTCCAGGAATATGAGCCGGCGTCGGACTCCTGGACCTTGCGCCAGCCGATGCCGACCCCGCGCTACGGGCTCGCGGCGGTCGCCCTGGACGGCAAGATCTACGCGATCGGCGGCAACGGCCCCAGCAACGCGGTGGAGGTCTACGACCCGGCGACCGACACCTGGAGCAGCCGGGCCCCCATGACGACCGCGCGGGTCTTTCTCGCCGCCGCGGTGGCCGGCGGCAAGATCTACGCCATCGGCGGCTCGCCGGACTGCTGCGGCAACTCGCAGACCGACGTCGTGGAGGTCTACGATCCGGCGGCCGACCGGTGGGACATGGCCGCTCCCCTGCCGGTGGCCCTCCAGGTCTCGGCAGCCGCCGGCATCGACGGCCTGATCTATACCTTCGGCGGCTTCGTTCCCGGGTCCGGCCTGACCGGCGCGACCTTCCAGTACACGCCCGGTCTCGACGCCTGGACACGGCAGCCGGACATGCCCACGCCACGCGACGAGGCACCGGCGGTGGTGCTCGGCGGCGACGCCTTCGTGCTCGGCGGCGCCGTCCAATGCCACTGCCAGGCGCTGCCCTACAACGAGCGGTTCACGCCGGTGCTGCTGACGCCGACGGCCGACCTGGCCGTCGACCTGACCGGCGGCGCGCTCGGCGCCTGCGCGCCGGTCCGCTTGCGCATCGCCGTCGCCAACCATGGCCCGGATCCCGCCAGCGGCGCGCTGGTGGAGGACCGGTTCCCTCCCGAGCTGTCCGGCATCGCGTGGACTTGCCAGGCCTCCGGAGGGGCCCGGTGCGGGGCGACGATGGGCGGCGGCAGCGACAGGATCGAGGAGCGGGTGGATCTACCGGTTGGCGGGAGCGTCGTCTACGAAGTGAGCGCGACGCTTGCGGCAAGCGCCTCGGGCAGCCTTGCCGACACTGCCAGGGTCGAGCCCCCGGCCGGCGTCGTCGATCCGCAACCCGGCAACGATCGGAGCACCTTCGCGGCCCCGATCGCCTGTGCCGCCGACCTCGAAGTGCAGAGCGTCGCACCCCCCACCCTGGTTGCGGGGGCGACGGCTCCCTATGTCGTGACGGTGACCAATCACGGCCCCTGCTGCGCCGCGGCCACGGTCCTCGTCGTCACGCCTCAGGCCGGCCTCGACCTCGTCTCCCCTCTGCCGAGCGGCTGCGCTGCCGGCGGCGGGCAGCTCACCTGCCGCCTCGGCACGATCTGCCCCGGCCAGGTGAAGCAGGTGAGCGCGAGGGTGGAAGCGTCCTGCGACGAGCCCGTGGGCCCGATCGCCAGCCTCGCCCAGGCGACCGGCGCGACCTGCGACCCGGTCCCGGCGAACAACTCCCGGAGCGCCGTGACGCAGGTCGAGGTCGTGGCCGATTACGCGATCGTCAAGACGGTGACCTGCACGCCGCCGGTCGTGACCGGTGACGCGATCCGCGCGACCGCCGGCTGTGCGCAGGCGGCGGTTGG
>DATKFK010000234.1:0-11565 GCA_035544375.1 Thermoanaerobaculia bacterium | reverse complement strand
CGCGCGAGCGCCTGCCGCAGGGGGCCCAGGGCCTCCTCGGGCCGGCCCGCACGGGCGAGGGCGCGGCCCTCGAGGTGGAGCGCCTCGGCCTCTAGACGCCGGTCGCCGGCCTGGTCGAGGGGCTCCAGGGTCGCTGCGATGTCGGCCAGGGCCGCTGGATCGCCCCGCTCCATCCGGGTCTCGGCCAGGCGCAGGCGGGTGACCGCCAGCAGCCACGAGTCACCCAGGGCGGCAGCCTGCGCCAACGCCTGCCGCTGCTGATCGAGCGCACGGTCGAGGTCGCCCGCGGCACGCCAGGTCAGGCCCAGGTTGTTGCGTGCGATGACCTCGCCCTGACGATCGCCCACCGCGCGCTCGAGCTGCAGCGCCTCCTCGAACAGGGCGAGGGCGCGCCGGGGCTCGCCCACCGCGTTGTACAGGAAGCCGACGTTGTTGAGCAGCGCCGCCTTCTTGTCGGGCTCATGGAGAGGGGCGAGGATCGCCCGCGCCTGGTCGTAGTCGTCGAGCGCCGCCTGCCAATCCCCCAGGGTGCGATGGATCACGGCGACGTTGGTGAGGGTCTGCGCCTCCAAGGGCCGGTCGCCCAGGGCCCGGCGCAAGGTGAGCGCCTGCTGGTAGTCGGCGAGGGCGGCATCGGGCTCCCCCATGAGGTCGTAGAGGCCGCCGAGGTTGTTGAGCACCCTCGCCTCCTCACGCCGCGCTCCCAAACTCTGGAGAATGGCGCGGGCCTGCTCGTAGGGGGGGAGCGCCGCGGCCAGGGCGCCGCTCGTGTGCTCGACCAACCCGACGTCCACCAGGGTCGTGGCCTCCTCGAGGCGCTCGCCGAGCCGGCGCCAGATCGCCAGCGAGTCCGCGATCGCCGTGCGCGCCGGTCCGCTCTCG
Source organism: Thermoanaerobaculia bacterium (assembly GCA_035544375.1). Lineage (GTDB taxonomy): Bacteria > Acidobacteriota > Thermoanaerobaculia > Multivoradales > UBA5704 > JASLEW01. The sequence goes on along the minus strand of DATKFK010000234.1, from coordinate 10,683 downwards.
CCCAGCTTCAGGAGCGCCTGCCCCAGCAGGTCCAGGGTGTCGGCCTCGCGGCGTGCCGCACCGAGGTCCCGCCAGAGCGCGAGTGCCCGGTCGCGGTCGTCGACGGCGGCGCGCCGCTCCCCGAGCCGGTACTCCCGGTCGGCGATGGCGACCAGGGCCTCGGCCTCCAAGGGGCGGTCGCAGAGCGCCCGCCACCCTTCCAGGGCCTCCCGGTACGCGGCGAGGGAGCTGCGCAGGGCCTCGAGCGTCCAGGCGGCAGGGCTGCGGCTGCCGCGGGTCATGGCCGCCGCGGCCATGCGGCGCCGCGCGCCGTCAGGCCCCTCGCCGGCCAACAGCTCCAGGCGGAGCTCGAAGCGCCCGGGGGCGGCCGCCGCGTCGCGCGAGCGGACCTCGACGAGGTGTTCGCCCGCGGCCTCGACGACGAGGAGCTCAGGCCCGAAGCGGCGGTTCGGGGCATCCACCTCGACCGGTTCGCCGCCGCCGGCCACCGGCCGGTCCACGACCACCAGGTCGATGCCGCGTTGCTCGACGGCGACGAGGAGCGGGGCGCCGGCCACGGTCACGCGGAAGGCATGGCCCTCTCCTCCCGCGATCGGGCCCTCCCGGACGTCTCCGGGCACCAGGGCCGAGGCCTCCTCCCTCGCGCTCGCGAGCGGGTCTTGCGTCGTCACCACCGCGAGGCCGCCGAGGACGAGGAGGCGTTGCCACCGGCGCACTCGTGCGCCCCCGCGAACGGAGACTCGAAGCATGCGCGAATCATATGAGATAGATCGCGATCCGGCGACAGTCAATCAACGGAGACCACGCACGAAGCGTGGCCTACTGTCCACGGAGGGGATCTGACCGGTCCTGCTCCGGTGCGCATCCCCGCCGTGAGAGCGGGTCTGTCGCACGATCGAAGGAGGAATCCAATGATGATGACGACGCAGAGGTCGTGCCTGTTATGCCTGCTCCTCGTTGCGGGAGCGGCGCCGGCGATGGTCGCGGCGCAGCAGGCAAGCGGCGACACGTTCGTCGGGTTGCGGGCGTTTCTCAGCGCCGTGACGGCGGCGCAGCCGGAGGCCTATATGGCCCGGCCTGCCAGCAAGGTGAGAACGTCCGCGGCCTTTGAAGAGATGCGGCGCCATGTCCTGACGATGTACGAAGGAGTCCAGTCCAAGCACGGCTTCGTGCTGGACTCTCAGTACTTCGACTGCATTCCGATCGAGCAGCAGCCCTCGCTGCGGCTGCGCAAGTTGAAGCTGGCGGCGTTGCCGCCGGCGCGGCTTGCATCACAGGCTCCAAGCGCACAGGGGAAGGCCCCGGGAGCTCCCAGCCGGGTCGAGCCACAAGGCCGGCTCGGCTTGGTCGACAAGTTCGGCAACAAGATCGCATGCCAGGCGGGCACCATTCCCTTCCGCCGCCTCACCCTCGAGGAGATGAGCCGATTCGAGACTCTGCAGCAGTTTTTCCAGAAAGCTCCGGGTGGCGACGCGGTGCCGATGCCGCCGCGGTCGGCGCCAGGAGCCACCCCGCCGGTGGCTCGCCTGGCGGCGCCGGCGACGCACAAATACGCCTTCGCCTACCAGTTCGTCGATAACCTCGGCGGTAACTCCTGGCTCAACCTCTGGAGTCCCGCCATCAACACGGGCGCGGGCCAGATCTTCTCCCTGTCACAACATTGGTACGCCAGCGCTGACGGTACCCAGACGGTGGAAGGAGGATGGCAGGCTTACCCAGGCAAGTACGGCACCACCAAATCCGCTCTGTTCATCTATTGGACTGCCGACGGCTACTCCACCACGGGTTGCTACAACCTCGACTGCGCCGCCTTCGTACAGATCAACCCCAACTGGTTCCTGGGCGGCACTTTCAGCAACTACAGCACGCCGGGCGGCCCGCAATACGAGTTCGAGCTGCAGTGGCAGCTCTACAAGGGCAACTGGTTCCTGTTCCTGGCGGGAGGCAGCGGCTACCAGCTCGTCGGCTACTACCCCGGTTCGATCTACAACGGCGGGCAGCTGGCGAGCGGCGCCGCCCTCATCGAGTACGGGGGCGAGACCGTGGGCACCACCTCCTGGCCCCCCATGGGAAGCGGAGCGTTCGCCAACCAGGGGTTCGGGTTCGCCGCCTACCAGCGGCTCATCTTCTACATCACCGGCAGCGGGTCGCAATGGGCTGACTTGACAGCTGTCGAGCCTTCCCCCTCTTGTTACACGATCATCGTCACTCCCGCAGCCTCCGGAGGGTCGTGGGGAACCTACTTCTTCTTCGGCGGTCCCGGGGGCAACTCCTGCTGACGGCGCGCCGCCTGCGTACCACCTACCAAGGATGAGACAGGGGCCTCCTCGAGATCGGACGATCACGGGGAGGCTCCCTGGTACGGATCGTCAGCGGCCAGACCTGGGAGCTCGACCTCGCCCACGGGATCGGGATCGGAACGGGCGCCCCGGCGTCGATGGCCCCTGATGATCGCGGTTGACGCATCCCATCATGAGACGAGACCGCGCCGGCGTCCCCTCGGGGTCGTAGGGGGCGTCTATGGTTGCTCGCTCGGCGAGCGGCGTGAAAGCATGACCCGGAGGAACCCGGGCAACGCCGCACCAACCCGAACCGGATCCCTGTGGGAGGCTGACTCGATGCGAATCGCCCTTCGTCGTCTGTTGCCACTGCTACTCGTTGCTGCCCTGATTGCCCCCGCGGCGAATGGCCTGTCGCCGGCCACCCCGCCTGCCAAGGAGGTGAAGATCCGCAGGTTCCTCCAGCTCACCGGCTCGGCACAGCTCGGCGCGCAGGTCGTCAACCAGCTGCTGGGGAGCTTCAGGACCGCCATGCCGCAGGTCCCGGCGGCGTTCTGGAGCGACTTCCAAAAGGAGATCCGTCCCGACGACTTCGTCAATCTGGTCATTCCCATCTATGCCCGCCATTTCTCCGAGAGCGACCTCGACGGCCTGATCGCGTTCTACTCGAGCCCGCTCGGCCAGAAAGTGACCCACGAGATGCCGGCCGTGACGTCCGAGTGCATTGCCGCGGGGCAGGAGTGGGGCCGCAAGCTCTCGGAACAGATCATCGCCCGCGCCAAGCAGAAGGGGTATCAGCCGAGGACCTGAGGCGGGCGTGGCCGCCCGGCGCCGCAGCGGCCGCACCTCCGTTTGGTCCGAGCCCGCCGCCCGCCGCCCGCTGCGGCGGGTGGCGCGCCACCCGAGCACCATGCGCGCACCCCCCCGGGGGTCAGGGAACCTCGAGGTCCGACAGCGCCTGGCCCTTCTCGAGCGCCTCGGCCACCCACAGTGGCCGCTTGCCGCGGCCCGACCAGGTGAGGTGCGGTTCTTCGGGATGCCGGTACTTCGCCGTCTGCGAGGTGATGGCAGCACGTGCGGCCTTCCCGCGGCCGAAGAGCTCCTCGGGCGTCTTGCCGATCTGAGCCGTCAGCTCCCGCACCTGGGCGATGATCGCGTCCTCTCGCTCCTGCCGCTTCTGCTCGAGCGTCGCCCTGGCCTCTTCGATGGCCGCCTCCAGCTCGTCGATCGACAGTTTCCCGAAATCCTGAACCGCCGCACCCTTGGCCATCGTCTGCCTCCTGAAAGTTAGGGGGCGGAGACTATCACCGGGGGGTGGCGGCCAGGTGTCGCAGCCGGCGCGGCGCGGGAATCATGACCAGCGAACGTCCCGAGGTTTGAGGGCGGCGCACCATTTTTGATACACTCCCGGTGTGGTTGAAACCCATCTGTGACGTTGTCCACCCCGGAGCGTGCGGCATCGGCCCTTGGTAAGAAGCTGAAGGTGGAACTGGCCTGATGCCTGGGCGCCGTGGTAGCGAGCCTGCCGGTCGCCCTCTGCCGCTTCGGGGAGCGTGGTGCACGCGCGCCTTGCCGCCGGCGACCCAAGTCCTTCGCCTACGGGACTCCCCTTCGCCGCGGCGGGCTGCGCGAGGTATGAATCACTGCGAGGGCTGAGGTGATCTGACCACGCCGTAAGGGAAGTGAGTCAGAAGAGCGCGGCGCACTCCTGGAAAAATTTCGACATGGAGGCGTGGCGATTCCTTGATGAGCGCTAGCTGTTCATCCAAGGCCGCCAAGAAATCAGACCCCAACCCGGGCAGCTGTTCTTCATACCACTGGAAGGCTTCGCCGGCCTCGCGCTCGGCCCGGCGTGTGACGATCAGTCGCTGTGCCATGCACGTCGGAGGATGCGGCTTCGCACTTCATCCCAGGGTGATCCCGCCTCAGGGTCTGCCTCAAACTCGGCGAGCCGCCGGTCAGCTGTACAAAGTGCTTGCGTTGATATACTTACATTGGAGCCGACGATCGGGATTGAACCCGACGACCTGGCGATTACGAACCTAGCCCGTGTGTACCCGGCGCGGGCCGGCGGCCTTTACCGCTTCGGAGACTCCCGCCTCGTACTTCTCGAAGTTGGCGGCGAACATGTCGGCCAGCTGCCCTGCTTTCTGGTCGTAGTCGGCCGGGCTCTTCCAGCTGTCTCGCGGCCTCAGCACCGCATCGGGCACTCCTTCGACCTTCTCCGGCACCGCCAGCCCGAAGATCGGATCGGTCCAGGTCGGCACCCTGTCGAGCTCGCCGCCCAGTGCCGCGTGCACCATGCGGCGGGTGAAACCCAGCTTGATCCGCTTGCCGGTACCGTAGGGGCCGCCGGTCCAGCCGGTGTTGATCAACCAGACCCGCGCCTGGTGATGGGCGAGCCGCTCGCCTAGCATCCTCGAGTAGACGCCGGGGTGGCGCGGCAGGAAGGGCGAGGCAAAACAGGTGCTGAACGTCACCTTGGGCTCGGTGACCCCGCGTTCGGTCCCGGCCACCCTCGCGGTGTAGCCGGAGAGGAAATGGTACATGGCCTGGTCCGGGGTGAGGCGGCTGATCGGGGGCAGCACGCCGAGCGCGTCGCAGGTCAGGAAGACCACGTGCCTGGGATGGCCGGCGCGGCCTCCCAGGTCGACGCAGCCGAGCTGCGTCAGCGGGTAGCTGCTGCGGGTGTTCTCCGTCAGGGTGTCGGCGTCGAGGTCGAGCTCGCGGCTCTCCTCGTCGCAGACGACGTTTTCGAGCACCGTGCCGAAACGGCGGGTGGTCTCGTAGATCTCGGGCTCGCCCTCGGGCGACAGCCGGATCACCTTGGCGTAGCAGCCGCCCTCGACGTTGAAGACGCCGTCGGCGCTCCAGCCGTGCTCATCGTCGCCGATCAGGGTGCGTGCGGGGTCCGAGGAGAGCGTCGTCTTGCCGGTGCCGGAGAGGCCGAAGAACAGCGCCACGTCGTCGCGCGAGGCGCCGTAGTTCGCGCTGCAGTGCATCGGCATCACCTGCTGGCCGGGCAGCAGGTAGTTCATCACGCTGAAGACGCTCTTCTTGATCTCGCCGGCGTAGCGGGTGCCGCCGATCAACACCATCCGCCGCGCCAGGTCGAGCAGGATGAAGGTGCTGCTGCGAGTGCCGTCGCGCACCGGGTCGGCCTGGAACAGCGCGGCATCCACCACCGTCATGCCCGGCTCGAAGGCGGCCAGCCGTGCGCCGTCGGTCTCGCGGATGAACATGTTGCGCGCGAACAGGTTGTGCCAGGCGAGCTCGGTGATGACGCGCACCGGCAGCCGGTAACGCGGGTCGGCGCCGGCATAGCCGTCGAAGACGAACAGGTCGCGCTCGGCCAGGTACTGGCGCACCCGCTGCCACAGGGCCTCGTAACGCTCGCGCTCGAAACGGCGGTTGACCTCTCCCCACCAGATCTCGCCGTCGGTCGAGGCATCGCCGACCACGTACTTGTCCTGCGGTGAGCGGCCGGTCTGGGAACCGGTGAGGCACACCAGCGGCCCCGCGCTCGCCAGCTTGGCCTCGCCGCGCAGCACCGCCGCCTCGCTCAGCCTGGCCGAGGAGAGGTTCCAGTACACCGTGCCGGCGCCGGACAGACCTTGCCGGTCGATGCCGACCCTGCTGACGAAAGGCCCCTCGTTTCTCATTGGCTCACCTCCGCCGACCGACAAAACCTCCCCCACCGGTCCGCCCGGAACCAGAAACCCGCCGAGTCTACAACCTGTGACAGGGCCATGACGAGAGCGGCCCCTGCCGCCCCTGCCGCCCTCGCCACCCTCGTCACCCTTGGCTCGCACCAATCGGCCGCGTCAGTCGCGGGCAGCCGGGATCGGCGGCACCTTGACCGCCGCCGGCGGGTGCTTCTCGAGCTCCCCCATCAGGTAGGCGACGGCCCTTTCGAGGCTGGGGTCGTGCCCCTTGGCGATCTCGTCCGGCCGGTCGACGACCTCGACGTCGGGCAGCACGCCGACGTTTTCCACCCCCCAGTGCCCCTCGGTGTCGAGGAAGCGGAACTCCGGGGTGGACAGGCTGCCGCCGTCGAGCAGGGCGGGGTTGCCGGAGAGGCCGATGAGGCCGCCCCAGGTCTTGGTGCCGATGAGCGGCCCCAGGCCGAGCTTGCGGAAGTAGTAGGGGAAGGCGTCGCCGCCCGAGCCGGCGCTGCCGTTGATCAGGCACACCTTGGGGCCGGTGTTGACGAATCCGGGCGTGGTGGTGGGCTCGATCCCGCGCCACACCCAGTAGTTGAGCAGCGGCCGGCTGAGCAGCGAGATCATGCGGTCGGGGATGAAGCCGCCGCCGTTGTAGCGGTCGTCGATGATCAGCGCCTGCTTGCTGGCCTGGGGATAGAAGTACTTGAACAGCTCGCGGTTGCCGGCCACCGCCGTATCCGGCAGGTGAATGTAGCCGATCCGCCCCCCCGAGGCCTTGTCCACCCACTCGCGGCTGGCCCTTACCCAAGCGAAGTAGCGCAGATTCTGCTCGCTCTTGATCGGCCGCACCTTCTCGTCGTGGGCGGCGGCTCCCGACGGGCCGGCGGCGACCCGCAGCACCACGACGTGGCCGGCCTTGTTCTCGAGCAGGCGATAGAAGTTGTCGACGCCGCGGGTGGGCTGGCCGTCCACCGCCAGGATGTACTCGCCCTCCTCGACGTGGGCGCCGGGCTCGGTCAGGGGCGACCGGAAGCTCTCGTGCCAGTTCTCGCCGGGAAAGATCCTGGCGATGCGGAACACCCCGGACGGGTCGGCCTCGATCTCCGCCCCGAGGAGCGCCCCTTCCACCCGCTCCACGCCGGGCTCGTCGCCGCGCGAGACGTAGACGTGGCCCGCCGACAGCTCGGCGCCCAGCTCCTCGAGCAGGTAGTCGAGGTCGTCGCGGCAGCCGAGGTAGGGCAGCAGCTCGCCATAGCGGTCGCGCATCGCCGCCCAGTCGAGCCCGTGCATGCCGGGGTCGTAGAACCAGTCGCGCATGATGCGCCAGGCGTCGTAATACATCTGCCGCCACTCCTCGCGCGGGTGGACCTGGACCTGCACCTTGTCGAGCGGCAGCAGACCCTCGCCGCTCTTCTGCCCGGGCTTGGCGTCGGCGATGCCCCAGTCGTCGCCGTGCTTGAACAGCACCTTCTTGCCGTTGGCGGACAGCTGGTAGCTGCTCACTCCTTCGAGCACGACGCTCTCTTTCCTGTCCTTGAGATCGATCATCTTGAGCTGCGTCTTGGCGCCGGTGCCGGCCAGGTAGAACACCGCGCCGGCGCTGGCCTGCAGGCTGGAATAGTCGCCGGCGGCGGCGGGCAGCGCCCGCACGCGCTGCTCGAACCCTAAGACGTCGATGCGGACGCGCGGCGGCGCGGCGGCCGCCGCCCCCGCGTTGCCCGCGCCCTCCTTGCCCGCACCCTCCTTGCCCGCCCCCTCGGCGCCGCTCCCGGCCGGCGCCGCCGGCTCGTCGTCGCTCTCGGGGAGAAACAGCGGCGGGCCGTCCTTGGCCAGCAGCGCCACGTAGACGCGGGTCGGGCTGGTGTACAGGTAGTCGGTCTCGTAGCCGCTGAACGTCAGCTGGTAGTCGCGGTTCGAGAGGAAGTAGAGGTAGCGGCCGGCCGGGTCGAAGACCGGCTCGGTCTCGCCTGCCAGCTCGCCGGACAGCTGTTGCGTCTTGCCGTCCTCCAGGGCATAGACCCAGATGGTGGACAGCTGGGACTTCGCCAGCTTGGTGTAGGCGATGAAACGGCTGTCGGGCGACCAGGAACAGGTGGTGATGTCGCCGCGGGAGCTGTGGTCGACGTCGACCACATTGCCGCTCGCGACGTCGACGTAGCGCAGGCGCTGCTTGCGGTCGCCGAAGGCCAGCTTGCGGCTGTCCGGAGCCCAGACCGGCGGGAAACGCCAGATGTCGCCGCCGGTCGAGACGCGGCGCTCCGCGGCGGCGGCGGCGGCGTCGCGGACGTAGATCTCGTACTCGCCGCTGCGGTCGCTCAGGTAGGCGATCCAGCGCCCGTCCGGCGACCAGACGGGATTCATCGCCCGCACCCCGGGCGCGGCGGCCAGCTCGAGCACCTCGCCCTTCTCGGCCGGCACGGTGACCACCTGGCCGCGGGCGGCGAACACGGCGCGCTTGCCGGTCGGCGAGATGTCGGCGGTCTCGACGCCGGCCTTGACGCTCTTCCAGTAGGGCAGCGTCAGCGGCAGGTCGCTCGAGATCCGGATCGGCACCCTGGCGCTGCTGCCCGAGGCGATGTCGAACAGGTAGATGAACCCGCCGTTCTCGTAGACGATCCTGCCGGCCTTGGCGTCGGCGCTCGGCCACAGGACGTCGTAGGTGTCGTGCTTGGTGAGCTTGAGGACCTTCCGCGTCTCGAGGTCATAGGAGTAGAGGTTCAGCGTGTGCTCGCGATCGGAGGTGAAGTAGATCTTGCCGCCGATCCACATCGGCTGGTTGTCGGTGACCGGATCGTGGAGGATGCGCTCCGCCGTATCGGCCGCGAGGTTGTAGATCCAGATGTCCTGCGCGCGCCCGCCGCGGTGCCGCTTCCAGCCGCGGAACTCGGATTGCAGCGGCGTATAGACGAACCTGGTGCCGTCGGGCGAGAAGCTGCCGTTGCCGCTCTCCGGGATGCGCATCGGCCGCTCCATGCCGCCGGCGGCCGCAACCAGGTAGGGGCGCCCGTTGCGCTCGCTCCATGGCACCCGGTTGGCGCGGAAGACGACGTCCTTGCCGTCGGGCGTCCAGCCGAGCACCTGGTTGTCGTAGCCGCCGCGCGGCGGTAGCTCGCCGATGTCGTTATGGAAGGTCAGCTGGCGCGGCGCGCCGCCGTCGACGCTGATCACGAACACCTGGCGGTTGCCGCCGTACTCGCCGGTGAAGGCGATCCAGCGCCCGTCGGGCGAGAACCTGGGGAACAGCTCGAGCCCCGGGTGGGAGGTCAGGCGGCGCGCGACGCCGCCGGCCGCGTCCACCACCCAGAGGTCGCCGGCGTAGACGAAGGCGACCTTGTCGCCATGGACGTCGGGGTAGCGCAGCAGGCGGGCCTCGCTCGCGGTCCCGCCCGTCACCGGCGCCGGCCAGGTCGCGGCCGCCGCCGCCAGCGGCGCACCGCCGGCCAGGGCGGCAGCCACGACCGCTGCGGCCAGCGTGGCGGCGAGCCCGCGAGGTACGCGCCCTCGGGTTGGGACCCAGGGTTTAGCAGGCTGCTGAAAAACCCCGCACGCCGCGCTTCGCCCTTCGGGTTGCGGCGGCGCGGGGCCGTCTGCGGCGTTGCCGCTCCTCGACGATGTCGGGGCATCGCCTGCGTCGCGGCGCCTGGCATCCGGCCCCGCGGCGCACGCAACGCGGCGCACGGGGTTTTTCAGCAGCCTGCTGGGGAAGATGGGCAAGGATCGGCTCCTTTCTCGTCTCATGTCGCCGTCTCACGCCCGCCGACGCCAGCCGGCCTGACCGGCGGCGGTTGCCGGTTTGGTTTTTGGGCGATGGGCTAACTACGCACGGCGGGGCTCGCGGGTTGCTGCCGCGGCCGCGGCACGGGAGGCTCCGTTTCGGCGGCGACCCACAGGGTGCGGTCCGGCTGCACCAGGCTGATGCCCTCGCGTTCCAGGGCTCGCATCACCGCCAGCAGGATGGCCTGCTGCGCATCCATGTAGAGGTTGTAGTCCGGGTTGGTGAAATAGAAGACCGCCTCGAGGTCCAGCGATCCCTGGCCGAAGCCCTTGAAGTGGGCGCGGTCGAAGCGCACGTTCGGCTGGGCCTCGACGATCGCGCGCAGCAGCGCCGGGATCCGCTCGACCTGGTCGGGCTTGGTCTTGTAGTCGACGCCGAACGCCAGGACCACGCGGCGCTCCGCCATCCGCCTGTGGTTGCGGATGCGGCTCTTCAGCAGGTCGCTGTTGGCGAAGATCAGCTGCTCGCCCGAAAGGCTGCGCAGGCGGGTGCTCCGCCACCCCACGTCCTCGACCGAGCCGACGAAGCTGTCGACCTGGATGGTGTCGCCGAGCTCGAAGGGCTTGTCGGCGGCAATTGACATGGAGGCCAGGATGTCGCCGAGAAGGTTCTGCAACGCCAGCGCGACGGCGATGCCCCCGACTCCCAGCCCGGCCACCAGGGCGGTGACGTTGACCCCCAGGTTGTCCAGCGCCAGCAGCACGATGAACACCCAGAGCACGAGCCGCAGGATGAAATTGAGCGAGCCGACGAGCGTCGCCGAGGCGGCGTCCTGCTCGAGCCGCCGCCGGCGCACGCGGCCCATCCAGATCTCGATCCCCACGGTCGCCCACAGCGCCACCTGCAACAGCACGGCGAGGATGGCGAGCGTCCGCAGCGTGGCGTAGACGTGGCGCGAGGGGGCGAGGGGCAGGGTGCCGAGGAAGACCGCCGGCAGCAGCAGCAGCAGCCAGTAGGTCCGCCG
>DATKFK010000233.1:0-5748 GCA_035544375.1 Thermoanaerobaculia bacterium | reverse complement strand
CAGAACCACTCGTCTTTGCCATGTCGGGTCCTCCCGCCGCTCGCGCGAGGGAGCCGGCGCCGCCGCATCGGTCCCACAGGACGCCGTCGCGTCGCTGGGGCCGCCGGCCCTCCTCAGGGCCTCTGGCGAAGCCCGCGCGCGGGCCGCCCACGCTCGCTTCCGGCTTGTCGCGCAAGAGAAGTGTTGCGAAGTATAGAGGACGGACCCTTCGGCCGCCACCCCCAAGACCGACCCGCGGCGGGTCGCGTTCTGCGGCTCGCGCCTCACCGTCCCTCGGCGGCCCGGTAGCCGCACCGGAAGATGCAAGCACCGGCCGCGCCATGGTGGAGCTTGGCGCAGCGCACCGCGGCGCGTCCGCGCGCCGCCACGTAGAGCGCCGCCGCCAGCAGCATGCCGAGGGGCGGCGCGACGAGGTAGACCCAGAAGCTCTGCCACGACCCGGCGGCCAGCGCGGACGCGAAGCTGCGCGCCGGGTTCATGCTCGTGCCGGAGAGCGGCGCCTCGAAAGTGACGTACAGCGCCACCAGCAGCCCGGCGCAGAGCCCCGTCCAGCGGGCGTGCCGCGAGTTCGAGACCGCGAGCACCGTGCCCATGAGCACAGAGGAGATGCCGGCCTCGGCCACGAAAGCGACCACCGCCCCGCCACCCCCCGGCATGGTGACGATGTAGCGCACCGGTGGCGCGGTGAAGGCGCCGCCGAGCCAGCGGCCCGCCACCAGCACCCCGGCCGCGGCGCCGATCGTCTGGGCAAGGACGTAGAACAGGGCGTCCCAGCCCGCCACCTTGCCGAGCCAAAGAAAGCTCAGCGTCATCGCCGGATTCATGTGGCCGCCGGAGCGCCGGCCCCACGGCGAATAGATCAGCGCGATCGCGGTCAGGCCCATGGCGGCGCCCATCAGGGCGCGGCGCGCCAGCGGCGGTCCAGCCGCCCCGGCCCCCAGAGCGGCGAGCGCGCCGAGCACGGCGCCGAGCGGCGAAGGCAGCGCCCGCGGCGCCGAGGCCGGCGTCGCCGCGAGCAGGGTGGCGACGGCGGCCGCCCACACCATGAAGGTGCCGAGCAGCGCCGCCTCGATGAGGTACTCCGGCCAGTGGGCGCGCAGCGCGCGGCTCATTGGGCCGTGTACCCGCCGTCGATCACCACCGGCTGCCCCGTCACCCCTCCGGCCTGCTCGCTGACCAGGAAGACGGCGTAGGCGGCGATCTCCCGCGGCGTCAGCAGGCGGCGGATCGGCACCAGCGGGTAGATGACCTCTTCGAGCACGCGGTCCATCGGCACGCCCCGGGTCCTGGCGAGGTCCCCCAGCTGATTCGCGACCAGCGGCGTATCGACGTAGCCCGGGCAGAGCGCGTTGACCGTGATCCCGTGGGCCGCGCCTTCGAGGGCGGCGACGCGGGTGAGCCCGATCAGGCCGTGCTTGGCGCTGTTGTAGGCAGCCTTGCCGGCGAACCCGACCAGGCCGTTGATCGAGGCCATGTTGAGGATGCGGCCATAGCGCTCGCGCTTCATGAGCGGGAAGACCTTCTTGGTCAGCAGGAACGGCGCGATCAGCATCACCCGCAGCAACAGCTCGAATCGATCGGCCGGGAACTCCTCGAGCGGCGACACGAACTGCAGCCCGGCGTTGTTGACGAGGATGTCGATCCGGCCCCAGGCGCCGGCGGCCTGCTCGAGGGCCGCGTCGAGGTCCGGCTCGCGGGTCACGTCGCAGCGCACCCCGATCGCCTGCCCGCCGGCCTCCCGGATGGCCGCGGCCGCCGCCAGGGCGGCAGCTTCGTTGAGGTCGGCGATGCACACCCGCGCGCCCGCGCGGGCGAAGTCCTCCGCGACCTGCAGGCCGATGCCGCTGGCGGCGCCGGTCACGAAAGCGCCGCGGTTCTCGAGCACCTTCGACATGCTTCAGCTCCTTCCCCGCTTCGCCGCTTCCCTGCTGCCCCGCTTTCCTGCTGCCCCGTTCCACGTTGCCCCGCTTCCCTGCTTCCCCACTTCCAGCTGCCCCGCTTCCCGCTTCCTGCTTCCCCGCTCCCCTGTTCCCCGCTTCCCCGCGCCGCGGCGAAAGAGTTGCGCGCTAGAACGACCGCTTCACCAGCGCCAGGACCTCGCCCACGATGCCGCGCCGGAACGCCAGCACGCAGGCCATGAAGACGCCGCCGGTGATGACGGTGACCCACGAGCCGTAGCTCGCCAGGTAGTTCTCGAGGGCGACCACGACCAGCGCGCCGACGAACGGTCCCAGGGGCGTGCCCATGCCTCCCAGCAGCGTCATCAGGACGACCTGGCCCGAGCGGTGCCAGTGGACGTCGGAGAGCGTGGCCGACTGGAAGATCAGCGCCTTCATCGATCCCGCCAGGCCGGAAAGGCCGGCCGAGATGACGAACGCGACCAGCTTGTAGCGATCCACGTCGTAGCCGAGCGACACCGCGCGGGGCTCGTTCTCCCGGATCGCGCGCAGCACCTGGCCGAAAGGCGAGTGAATGGTCCGGTGGATCACCCAGAAGCCGGCCAGGAAGAGGGCGAACACGAAGTAGTACATGGGCAGGTTGCCCGCCAGCGCCACGACGCCGAACAGCTTGCCGCGCGGGACTCCCTGCAGGCCGTCCTCGCCGCCCGTCCACGGCGCCTGCAGCACCAGGAAGTAGACCATCTGCGCGAAGCCCAGGGTGATCATCGCGAAGTAGATCCCCGAGCGGCGGATGGCGAGGGCGCCGAAGATCAGCCCCAGCAATGCCGCCGCCGCCGTCCCGGCGAGGATCCCGATCTCGATGGGCAACCCCCAGGCCTTGACCGCCTGGCCCGTCAGGTAGGCCGCCGAGCCCAGGAAGGCGGCGTGGCCGAAGGACAGGAGCCCGGCGTATCCGAGCAGGAGGTTGAAGGCGCTGGCGAACAGCGCCAGGCACAGCACGTTCATGGCGAAGACCGGATAGGCGAAAAACGGTGCGGCCAGTCCGGCGGCGACGAGCAGGGCATACGCCCAGGTGGAGGCGTTCGCCCTGCCCCTCACCGCTGCCTCCCGAACAGGCCGGCCGGACGCACCAGCAGGACGAGCGCCATGACCACGAACACCACCACGTCGGAGGCCGGCGCATACAGGAACTTGGTGAGCCCCTCGACCAGCCCCAGTCCGAGGCCGGTCAAGATCGAGCCGCCGATCGACCCCATGCCGCCGATGACCACCACCGCGAAGACGACCATGATGACGTTTCCGCCCATCAGCGGCGTCACCTGGTAGATGGGCGCCGCCATGACGCCGGCGAAGGCCGCCAGCGCCGCGCCGAAGCCATAGGTGAGGCTGAACATCAGCGGCACGTTGACGCCGAACGCCTGCAACAATGCCGGGTTCTCGGTGCCGGCCCGCAGGTACGCCCCCAGGCGTGTCTTCTCGATGATGAACCAGCTCCCACAGCAAACCGTCGCCGAGACCAGCACGACCCACGCCCGGTAGCGTGGCAGGTACATGAAGCCCAGGTTCGTGCCGCCTTCCAGGGCCGCCGGCACCGGATAGGAGTTGCCGGAGATCCCGAAGGCGTTCTGGAAGATCCCCTCGAGGACCAGGGCGAGCCCGAAGGTGAGCAGCAGGCTGTAGAGCGGATCGAGGCCGCGCAGGCGCCGCAGGCAAAGCCGCTCGAACACCATGCCGAAGAGGCCCACGGCGAGCGGCGCCAGGATGAGCACCCACCAGTAGCCGACCCCCAGGTAATGCAAACCCATCCAGGCGACGAAGGCGCCCAGCATGTACTGGGCGCCGTGCGCGAAGTTCACGACGTTGAGCAGCCCGAAGATGACCGCCAGGCCCAGGCTCAGGAGCGCGTAGAACGAGCCGTTGATGAGGCCGATGAGCAGCTGGCCGCTCAGCACGTTGAGCATGCGGGCCGCCGCCTCCCCCTCACTTCTTCACGAGCGGGCAGGCGGTGCTGGGCGGCTCGAAGGCTTCCGCGGCCGGGATGGTCTTGACGATCTTGTAATAGTCCCACGGGTACTTCGATTCCTCCGGCGTCTTGACCTGTGCGAGGTACATGTCGTGACGATGCAGCCCGTCGGCGCCGATCCTGCCGTTCTTGGCAAAGAAGTCGTTGACCGGCATCTCGCGGATCTTGGCCATGACCTTGTCCGGGTCGTCGGTGCCCGCCGCCTTGATCGCCTCGAAGTAGTGCATCAGCTCCGAGTAGACGCCGGCCTGCACCATGGTGGGCATCTTCTTGTGGCGCGCGAAGAACCGCTTGGACCACTTGCGGCTGGCGTCGTCGCGGTCCCAGTAGAACGCCGTCGTCAGGTACATTCCCTTCGCGGTGGGCAGGCCGAGGCTGTGGACGTCCGACAGGAACACCAGCAGTCCCGCCAGGCTCTGCTTCTTGGTGAGGCCGAACTCGTTCGCCTGCTTGATGGAGTTGATGGTGTCGGCGCCGGCGTTGGCGAGGCCGACGATCTTCGCGCCGGAGGCCTGCGCCTGCAGCAGGTACGAGGAGAAGTCGGTGGTCGGGAACGGCGCCTTGACGCTGCCCAGGATCTTGCCGCCCTCGGCCTCGACCACCTTCGAGGTGTCCGCCTCCAACGATTTGCCGAACACGTAATCGGCGGTGATGAAGAACCAGGTCTTGCCGCCCTGGCGCACCACCGCGCGGCCCGTGCCCGCCGCCATGGCGTAGGTGTTGTACGTGTAATGGACGTTGTAGGGGGTGCACTTGTCGCCCGCGATCGGCGTCGAGCCGGGGCCGGAGAGCAGCGTGATCCGTTTCTTCTCCGCGGCCACCGGCATGACCGCCAGCGCGGTGGAGCTCGAGACCAGGTCGGCGACGGCATCCACCTGCTGCTCGTCGAACCATTTGCGGGCGATGCTCGAGGCGATGTCGGCCTTGTTCTGATGGTCCGCGCTGACGATCACGATCGGCTTGCCCAGCACCTTGCCGCCGAAGTCCTCCGCCGCCATCTGGGCGGCGATGACCGAGCCGGGCCCGGCGAGGTCCGAGTACGCGCCGGTCATGTCGGTGAGCACTCCCACCTTGACGACGCCGTCCGAGATCTGCGCGGCGGCGGACCCGGCGGCGCCGACGATCAGCGCAGCGGTCAGGGCGAGGGCGAGCTTCCGGTTGGTTCGTGCCATGGTTCCTCCCTTTCGTGGAGTTTCGACGGACCTCAGACGCCGAGGAAGCGGTGGAGCGCCTCTATGCTTCCCGGCAGCCGCTCTTGCGGGATCATGTCGACGATCCGGCCGTGCTCGATCAGGTAGTGGCGGTCGGCGAGCGGCGCGACGAAGCGGAAGTTCTGCTCGACCAGGATCATGGTGAAACCTTGCTCCTTGAGGGTCCGCACCACGCGTCCGAGCGTCTGGACGATCACCGGGGCAAGCCCCTCGGTGATCTCGTCGAGCAGCAGCAGGCGCGCGCCGACGCGCAGGATCCTGGCCATGGCCAGCATCTGCTGCTCGCCGCCGGACAGGCGCGTACCCTGGCTCTTCCGCCGTTCCAAAAGGTTCGGGAACATGCCGTAGATCGCCTCGTCGGTCATGCCGCCGGAACCGACCTTCGGGAGCAGCGTCAGGTTCTCCTCGGTTGAGAGGCTGGCGAATATACCACGCTCCTCGGGACAGTAGCCAATGCCCAGGCGCACGACGCGGTGGGGCGGCAGGCCGATCGTCTCGCGGCCGTTCATCATGATCGAACCGGTCCGGCGCGGGACCAGGCCGAGGACGGACTTGAGCGTGGTCGTGCGCCCGGACCCGTTGCGCCCGAGGAGCGTCACGATCTCCCCCCGCT
>DATKFK010000232.1:0-2668 GCA_035544375.1 Thermoanaerobaculia bacterium | reverse complement strand
CTGGTCGACCTGTCGCACGTCTCGCCACGCACCATGCAGGCCGCGATGAGGGTGTCGGCCGCGCCGGTCATCTTCTCGCATTCCTCTGCCAGTGCGCTGGACGGCCATCCGCGCAACGTCCCCGACGAGGTGCTGGCGACGCTGCCGCGGCAGGGCGGGATGGTGATGGTGAGCTTCGTCACCTCGTTCACGTCGGAAGCGGTGCGCGCCTACGACGCGGAGCGCGACGGCGTCCAGGCAAGTCTCAAGACCCTGTATCCGGAAGACTCCGACCGCGTCGAGCGCGAGCTGGCGGCGTGGAGCGCCGCCCATCCCGCGCCGCACGCCACCCTGGCCCAGGTTGCCGATCACATCGACCACGTCCGCCAGGTGGCGGGCATCGACCACGTCGGGCTGGGATCGGACTTCGACGGCATGACCTCGGTGCCCGACGGCCTCGGCGACGTCGCGCAGTATCCGGTGCTGCTGGCGGAGCTGCTGCGGCGAGGTTACAGCGACGCGGACGTCAAGAAGGTGGCGGGCGCCAACCTGCTGCGCGTGCTGGGCGAAGCGGAGCGGGTGGCAGCACGCCTGCACGCCGAGCGCCCCGCGTCGGACGCCCGCCGCGAAGATCTCGACGCCCACCCGGCAGCCCATTGAAGAGCGGCTGCCGAACGCACGGACGGCGCCTCGATCCGAGGTTCAGCTGCAGCCGCCGCCGAGGCTGGCGGCCAGGGCGGCGCAGGCGTCGATCTGATCGATCGAGGCGGAGGGGTCTCCCGGCACGGCGGGGATCGGGTGGCCGGTACGATGGAAGAGCGCGGCGACCTGGAGGGGAGTCATCTTGGGCTCGCGCTCGAGCAGCAGCGCGACCGCTCCCGACACCTGGGCGGCGGCGAACGAGGCACCGGAGAAGAAGTCGTAGTGGCCGTGCGGCACCGTGGTCAGGATGTCGACGCCGGGTGCGGCCAGCGTGCCGGCGGCCAGCCGCCGGGTCGGGAAGCGCAGCCCGCCTTGCAGGTCGTCGCTGCCGGCCACTCCCAGCACTCCCGGTTGAGTGGCCGGGAACGAACGCGCGGCGTCGGGGCCGTCGGCCGCCACCACGACGATGCCCCGCCTCAGCGCCGCGGCGACCAGCTTGGCGATCATCGGGTCCGGCGGACCGGCGAGGCTGAAGTTGAGCACCTGGGCGCCCTGGAGAATGGCGAAGTCGATGGCCTTCGACAGGGTGTAGCTGTCACAGACCGCCTCGCGAGCGCCGGGGCGCTCCTGCCAGCACGCCTTCAGTGCGAAGACCTGGGCCTGCGGCGCGACGCCGACCAGGCCGAGGTCGGAGTTGAGCGCGGCCGCGATCACCCCCGCCACCGCGGTGCCGTGGATGTCGCTGTTGAAGCTGGGATCGCCGCGGCCGGCAACCTCGACGAAGTTGCCGGTCTTGGCAATCCTCCCGCGCAGCTCGGGGTGGTCGATATCGACTCCGGTGTCGATCACCGCCACCCGGACGCCCCTGCCGGTGGCCCAGCGGTGCGCCTGGGCGAGGCGCAGGGCCAGCGCGCTGTGCTGCAGCGGCACCTGCAGGCCGGCGGAATGGGAGTCCTGGGTGGTGAAACTCTGGACTGGCTGTGCCAGCTCCACCCTTGGGTCGGAGGACAGCCGGCGGAGCAGGGCCTCGACCGAACGCTCGGTGGGCGCCTCGAAGACGATGCAGCGCTCGCCCAGTGATTGCATCGACCAGGCAAACACCGTCCGCAACCGGTAGGTGCGCTCGAGATCGAGGGTGATCTGGTCCCAGATCGGCGGCGGCGCCGGTGCCAGGGTGACCATGACCCGGGTGGCGGCGCTGCCGGCGGCCGGCTTTCCCTGCCCTTTCGCCACGGCCGGGCCCGTCGCGGCGCCCCCTGCATTGGTGCGTTCGGCCGGCGTTGCCGCAAGACCTGCGCCAGGATTCGCGCCCGCTCCCGCGCCGCCCAGATCGCCGGCCGCGCTGGCTTCGGTCAGGGCGGCAGGCACGCTGCCGGCGGTTCCCTGGGAGCCGGAGCACCCCTGGCAGAGCAGCAGGCCAAGGGGAACGATCCAGGCGAGGACACCCGGACAGTCGCGGACCATGGCGTATCTCATATCACGGGCGCGGCGCCGGGGGAGAGCCATGAGCGGCGCCTTGGCCCACCGGCGCCGGCGGCGGCGAGGTGGTGCCGGCGACCGGCTCGGCGAAGCGCACGATCGGCTGCGACCGCAGGTAGGCGAGGACGGTCCCCACGGAGTCCGGAGCGGCCTCCGCCAGGGTGGCGCGCGGTGGTGCGGCAGCGGCAGGCGCCGGCGCGGGTAGCTCGAGCGTGTAGGCGCCAAGCGGCGACGGCCCGTCCACCAGGCGGCCGCGGGTGGACAGCAGGACGTAGCGCATCTGCTTTGCGGTCGCGGAATCGGCGAACACCAGCCGGATCTGCGGCCGCGTCGCCACCGCGGTCGCTTCGCCACCGGCCGCGGGTGCCGAAAGGGTGACGTACTCCGCGTTCCGCGAAGAGACGCGCGAGGCCGGCGTGGAGTTTCCGGATTGGAAGCGGCGAGCCGGACCGAGGGCGACGGCGGCAGCCAGCAGCACCAGGGCGGCCAGCTGCCCGACGAGCGCCCACACCACCGGCCGCGGCGTGCCGCCGAGGATCCGGGACCAGGGGCGCCCGGGGCGCGCGGA
>DATKFK010000231.1:0-2903 GCA_035544375.1 Thermoanaerobaculia bacterium | reverse complement strand
CGGCCGCGCCGCGGCCAGGCGCGGGAGCGGACATGCTGCCGAGGCCGGTCACGTCGGGGGGCGGTGTTGCCGCGGCCGGTGAATGCAGAGGGGCGGCGGACGTGCCGGGGGTGATGGGCGCGGTGGAGTTGCCGGCCGTGGTGGCCTGGTTGGCGACGGCGCAAAGCGGTGCGCCGGGTGCCGTGGAGCTGCCGGCGGTGGCGGCCGGGTGGGTGGCCGGGGAAAGCGGTGCGCCGGCCGCGATGGGTGCGGGAGCCGGCTCTCCGGCGCCGCGTGCCGCGATCGGTTCACGTGGCGCGGCGGGACTGGCGGCGGGGTCCGGCGACGCGGGCTCGGTGCGGCCGGCGGCGGGCAGGCCGCGCGGTCGGCGGTCGGCGCGGCCGGCGATCTTCTCGGCGGCGGCGAGGGAGATGGCGGTGCCCTCCCGGCGGGCGCGGGTGAGGAGCTCCTGCTGCTGCTCGGGGGTGAGGCGCTGGAAGGTGTGGGCGACGAGGAGGCCGCGCAGGCGGCCTTCGGCGAGGGCCTCGGCGGTGAGGCCCTGGGCGCGCGCCAGCGAGAGGACGTAGGAGACCCAGGCCTTGCTCCTGCGATGTCGGGTCGCGAACTGGGCCTGCGAGCCGCCCTCGAGACGGAACGCGCGGGCCACGGCGTGGGCGAGATCGAGGAGCGAGAGCTCCTGGCGGCTGTCGCCGTCGTTCTCGGCGATCTGCAGCATCAGGATCTCGGCCGCGGAGAGCGGGCGGTCGAGGAGGAAGACCGGGACCTCGTCGAGGCCGGCCTTGCCGGCGGCGGTCCAGCGGCGCTCGCCGGTGACGATCATGTAGGGCGTGGCGGCGCGGGCCGCGGGATCGGGGTGCGGGCGGACGAGGATGGGCTGGATGATGCCGTGGGCGCGGATGCTCTCGACGAGGCCGTCGATGCCCTTGCCGAGGTCGCGCTGGCGGGGCTGGTGGGGATCGCGGGCGAGGGCGGCGCGTGGAACGGAGAGGGGGTGGGCGACGCCGTCTGCCATGGGGATCGCGGATTTGATCGGAAAGACCTTCATGGACGGGGGCTCCGGGCGGGGCGCGCGAGGTCGAGGTCGCCGTTGACGAAGACGACGAGGGGCGTGCCGGCGGCGAGGCGGAGCGTGGGCTGTAGCGAGAGATCGCGGCGCAGCAGCTGGACGCCGACGCTGGCGAGCTCCTGGCCGACGGCGGCGGAGGCGACGCTGCCGGCGGAGGGAGCGAGGGCGAGGTTGCGGTTCTGGGGCTGGGAGAGATCGGCGCCGGCGGAGAGGAGCGACAGGAGGAGGGCGTCGCCGAAGAGGCGCAGCAGGTGGTTATGGACGCGGGCGGTGAGGCCGGCGGCGCCGGACGGATCGATGCCGGGCAGGCCGGGAAGGTCGCAGGCGGAGCCGTCGGGGAAGGTGAGCCGGGTCCAGGCGACGAGCAGGCGGCGCTGACCGACGGCGACCTGGTTCTGGTAGGCGCCGAGGAGGCGCGTGCCGCGGGGGACCAGGATGGAGCGCTGGCGAAAGTCGTAGACGTCGCGGCTGACCTGGGCGAGGAGGGGGCCGGGGAGGTCGGAGTTGACCTCGGTCTCGAGGAGGGCGGGGATGAGGGTGCCGGCGGCGAGGGTGGCGGCGCTCGTGGGAGGACGGACGACGAGCGCGAGGCCGGCGGCGGGTGGCGGCTCGCCGGAGCCGGTGGGTGCCGCGGCGGCGGAGCGGGTGCGCGGGGCGAGCGCGCCGGCGGTAGCGGCGGGGCGCGGGGAGCGTGGCGGCCAGGAAGTGGGCGGCCAGGGGGCGGGAGGCCAGGAGGCGGAAGGCGGCGTGGCCTCCGCTCCAGCGGCGGTGGCGCCGTCCGCGATCGTGCCGTCGCCGGCGGCCGGCGTGGACCCGGGGGCGGTGGCAGCGGTCCAGGTTGGGGTGGCCCTGGCGCCGGCCGGGCCGCCGGAGCCGGTGGCGGTCGCGGCGGAGGGCCGGGGCGGGCCGGTGGCGACGGAGAGCTGGGAGTCATCGAGCTCTTCGGCGGAGTCGGCGGCGCTGGCGCTACTGGTGGCGGTGGCGTCGCCGGCGGGAAGCTGGTAGGAGCGCGCGAACGGCGGCGCGCCCGCCGCGGCGAGCGGTGGGAGGCCGCGTCCCGGGAGCGTGGCCGGCGGCAGCTGTTCGGCGAGCGGCGCGCGCAGCGCCCGGAAGAACTCCTCGCGGCGCGGATCGCGGGGTGGCGGCGGCGGCGCAGCGGGCGAGGCGGACGATGCCGGTGGCATCGGCGGCGGCGCGGCGGCGAGGACTGGCGGCGGCTGCAGGGGGGACGGTTGTGGCTCTGGACCGGCGCGCTCGAAGAGGCTCCGGAGGTAGTCCTGGTCGGTCATCGGCGGTTGCGGCGCGGGCGGCAGGCTGCCCGGGGGACGGTTGAGGAAACCGGGAGCGCCGGCGGCGAACGGCGGCTGCGGCGGCGCGGCGGGACGGACCTGCTGCCGCGGCGAGACCACGAAGGCGACGACGAGAAGGGTGATCATCACGATCAGCGCCGCGGCCAGCAGGACCGCGCGGTTGAGGCGTTCGACGGGCGGCGGAGGCGGGGTGGCGAGGGGGTCGGTGGGCATGGCTGGTCTCAGCGGCGCGGTGCGACGGCGCCGAAGGCGCGGTTGACGATCTCGAGGCGCTGCTCGTCCTTCTTCCTGGCACCGCCGACGACGAGCGCGGCGCGCTCGAGCACGCGGTCGGCGACCAGGGTCTGGCCGTCGAGATGGAAATTGAGCAGGGCGAGTTCGCCGTGCGGGCCGAGGGCGAAGAGCAGCGGCATCTCGGCGAGGCGGGCGCCGGGGGCGAGCGTGAGGTAGGTGTGCTCGCCGTCGTCGAAGACCTGCGACGGCACCCAGGGCCAGCGGCGGCCGCGGTCCCAGGAATAATCGAAGTT
>DATKFK010000230.1:0-2998 GCA_035544375.1 Thermoanaerobaculia bacterium | reverse complement strand
GCCGTGCCGTCGGCCTGCTCCAGGTAGCCGCCGGTCGGCAGCGGCTTCGAGCGATCGAAGACGCCGATGTTGTCGAGCCCGAGAAAACCGCCGGCAAAGAGGTTCTTGCCCTCGTAATCCTTGCGGTTCACCCACCAGGTGAAGGAGATGAGCAGCTTCTGGAAAGAGCGCTCGAGGAAGAGGCGGTCGCGCTCGCCTTTCGGCGCGGTCATCTTGTAGACGCGCCAGGCCGCCCAGGCGTGCACCGGCGGGTTGACGTCGCCGAAGGCGAACTCGTAGGCTGGCATCTGGCCATTGGGGTGCGTGTACCACTCGCGCTTGAGCAGGATGAGCTGCTCCTTGGCGAAAGCGGGGTCCACCTTGGCGAAGCACACCGTGTGAAACGCCAGGTCCCAGGCGGCGAACCAGGGATACTCCCAGGTGTCGGGCATCGACAGCACGTCGTCGGCGTGAAAGTGCGTCCACTGCGAGTTGCGCCCCTGGCCGCGGCCGGCCGGCGGCGGCGGCTGCGCCGGGTCGCCTTCCAGCCAATCCTTCACCACGTAGCCGTAGTACTGCTTCGACCACAGCAGGCCGGCGGTCGCCTGCCGGGCGATCCGCCCGTCGTCGTCGCCGAGCTCCGGGCGCAGGCGCGCCGCATGAAAGGCGTCGGCCTCGCGCCGGCGGTCGGCGAAGACCGCCGCGAACGGCTCGCCGAACGGCTGCGCGATGGGCTCGGCGGCGGAGCTGAGGCGCAGGCACACCGTCGCCTCTCCACCCGCCGGCACCTCGAGCCGGTAGTGGAGCGCCGCCTTCGTCCCCACCTCCGCCGGGTTCACCGCTTCCATCCTGCCTTCGATCACCGCCCGGTGAAAGGCGTCCTTGACGTAGGGTTCCGCGTTCGGGTAGTTGAACAGCCGCTCGGTGTTGGTCTGGTTGTCGGTGAACAGCACGGCCGCCGGCGGCGCCGCCGCCCGCAGCACGAAGCGTCCCAGCGTGGCATGGTCGGCGATCAGCGTCGGCCCGCTCTCGCCGGCGGCGGCCGCCGCCCCGCCTGAAGCAGCGGCATCCGGCTCGGTCCCGGGCGCCCCGGCGTTCGGCACGATCCGCGATGCATCGGCAGGGCCGTGCACCACCCCTGACGCTTCGGTCCATCCCCGGACGATGCGTGGCTTGGGCCAGTACTTCTCGCCCTGCCGGCCCCAGGACCAGCTGTTGCGGAACCACAGGGTCGGCAGCAGGTGCGTGGTCACCGCCTCCGGGCCGCGATTGCTCAGCGTGATGCGGATCAGCGTGTCGTCCGGCGACGCCTTGGCATACTCCACCAGCACGTCCAGATAGCGGCCGCCGTCGAAGACGCCGGTGTCCATCAGCTCGAACTCCGGCTGATCGCGCCCGCGGCGCCCGTTCTCCTCGACCAGCCAGCGGTAGGGGAACTCGGCGTGCGGGTACTTGTAGAGCGCCTTGGCGTAGGAGTGGGTGGGCGTCGCGTCCAGGTAGAAATATGCCTCCTTGACGTCCTCGCCGTGGTTGCCCTCCGGACCGCCGAGACCGAAGAGCCGCTCCTTCAGGATCGGATCGCGCCCGTTCCACAGCGCCGGAGCGAAGCACAGCCGGCACTCGCGGTCGCACCAGCCGAGCAACCCGTCCTCCCCCCAGCGGTAGGCGCGGCTGCGAGCGTGGTCGTGCGGCAGGTAGCTCCAGCACTCGCCGGTCGGCGAGTAGTCCTCGCGCACCGTGCCCCACTGCCGTTCGGAAAGGTAGGTCCCCCACCGCTTCCAGTTCTTGACCCGCCTGTCGTCCTCGGCGAGGCGAACCGCTTCTGGATCGATCCCCATTGGGCTGGTCTCCGGTGCGCTATGAGCGCGCTATAGAATATCGAAGCTGATTCGCAAAAACTCGCCCATGGACCACGCCTGGAACGGGCAGCCGCGCGGCGTGTGCGGCGGATCGCCGTCGGCGATCTCCGGCAGGTGGCCCAGGCCGTACTCGCCGAGCCCGGCCCCTAGCGGCTCCAGGAAGCGTTCGCGCGCCTGCCGCTTCGCGTCTTCGCCGCCGCCGCGCACCCGGACCCAGCCTTCCACGAACGGCCCGAGCAGCCACGGCCACGCCGTGCCCTGGTGATACGCGCTGTCGCGGGCGCGCGGATCTCCGGCGTAGCGCCCCCGGTAGCCGGGCTCGCCAGGCGCCAGCGTGCGCAGCCCCATCGGCGTCCACAGGCGCTTTTCGACCGCGTCCACCACGCGCCGCGCCCGCTCGGGCGGCAGCAACACCGCCGGCAGACCGCCCACCGCCAGCACCTGGTTGGGGCGCATCGCCGGATCGACCGCGCCGCGCCGATGATTCACGTCCACCACGTCGTAGAGGCAGCCGGCCGCTTCGTTCCAGAACCGCGCCGCGAAGCTGGCCCGCGCCTGCGCTTCGAGCCCGCGCCACCGCGCCGCCGCCGGGCCGAGCGCGTTGGCGGCGCCCACCGCCAGGGCGTTGATCCACAGCGCCTGCACCTCGACCGGCTTGCCGCACCGCGAGGTGACCGGCTGGCCGTCCACGCGGGCGTCCATCCAGGTCAGCTGCGAGCCCGGCTCGCCCGCCGCCAGCAAGCCGTCGGTATCGGCGTGGATGCCGTAGCGCGTGCCCGCGGCGTAGCCGTCGAGAATCGCCTCGACCGTGTCGAGCAGGGTCTGCCGCTCCGCCGGCCCCGGCAGCCCGCCGCCGAGGCCGCCGCCGCCGGAGGCGCCGCCGGGACCGCCGTTTCCCGCGCCGCCGCCGCCGTTGCCGCCGGCCCAGCCGCCGTTGCCAGGGCCTGCCGCGCGCAGCAGCGCCGCCACCGCCGCCACGAACCACAGCGAGGCGTCAACCGAGTCGTACTCGGGTGTCTCGCCCGAGTCCGGGAAGCGGTTCGGCAGCATCCCCTGCGACACCGTGCGCGCCCAGGCGAGCAGGATCGCCGCCGCCGCCTCGACGCGGCCCACCGCCAGGCACAGCCCGCGCAGCGCGATGAAGGTGTCGCGCCCCCAGT
>DATKFK010000229.1:0-2198 GCA_035544375.1 Thermoanaerobaculia bacterium | reverse complement strand
CGACTGGTGCTGCCTGCCGCACTTTGACTCGCCGAGCGTCTTCGCGGCGATCCTCGACGACCAGAAAGGGGGCTCATTCCGCATCGCCAGTCTCTACGAGGCGCAGCACAAACAGATGTACATGCCTGACAGCAACGTCCTTGTGACGCGCTTTCTTAGCGAGCAGGGCGTCGGTGAGGTCGTGGACTTCATGCCGGTCCAAGGCCCGCGCGAGATCGGAAAGATCCACCAGATCGTCCGGGTGGTGCGCGCGGTGCGTGGGTCGGTTCGCTTCCGCCTCGACTGCCGGCCGGCTTTCGACTTCGCCCGCCGGCCCCACCAAGTCATTCTGGAGGGTCGGGGAGCGATCTTCGAAGCGCAAGGCATGAAAGTCTCGCTAGTCAGCCGTTTCCCGCTTGGTCGGCAGGGCGACGGCGTCGCCGCCGAGTTCGTCCTCAACCCCGGCGAGACGACCACGTTCATCCTCCGCCAGGTGGAGGAGAATGTCCACGACAGCGTTCATGACGGCGTCCTGCTCGAGGCGCGGCTGGTCGGCACGGAGGCCCTGACGCAGACCCTGGCTTTTTGGCGGCACTGGCTGAGAAAGTGCAACTATTCAGGTCGCTGGCGCGAGATGGTCCACCGCTCGGCGCTGGTGTTGAAGCTGCTGACGTTCGCGCCGACTGGCGCGATGGTAGCGGCGCCGACCTGTGGGCTGCCGGAAGAGATCGGCGGGGTACGCAATTGGGACTATCGCTATACTTGGGTGCGTGACGCTGCTTTCACTAATTACGCCTTCCTGCGCCTAGGGCTGACCTCGGAAGCAGAGCAGTTCATGGCCTGGTTGAGACAGCGGGCTGTCGAGGGCGCCCGCGGCGACCCGTTGCAGACTATGTATCGCATCGACGGCGGGCACGAGCTGCCCGAGGAGATCCTCGGGCACCTTGATGGTTATCGCGGCTCGCGTCCGGTGCGAGTCGGTAACGCCGCTGCAGAGCAGCTGCAGCTGGATATCTATGGCGAGCTGATGGACGCCATCTATCTGTACGACAAGTACGGGACGCCGACCTCCTATGACTCCTGGTGCCACCTGCGCAAGATGCTCGATTGGGTGGCGAATAACTGGGAACGAGCCGACGACGGCATCTGGGAGGTGCGCGGTGGACGGCAGCAGTTCGTCTACTCCAAGGTGCAGTGCTGGGTGGCGCTGGACCGAGCGATCCGCCTTGCGCGGAAGCGGAGCCTTCCGCTGGACCGCATCCGTTTGGCCGCGGAGCGAGACCGCATCTACGAGACCATCATGACGCGCGGCTGGGACAGCGAGCGGCAGACCTTCGTGCAGCACTTCGCCACCGACGCGGTGGATGCGTCCAATCTGATCATGCCGCTCGTCTTCTTCCTGTCGCCGACCGACCCCCGCATGCAGGGGACGCTGGATCGGATCATGGCGGAACTGGTCTCCGACAGCCTGGTACACCGCTACGAAATCGGAAAAGGAGCCGGCGACGGCCTGACCGGGCGCGAGGGGACGTTCAATATGTGCACGTTCTGGCTGGTGGAAGCGCTGGCCCGGGCGGGCCGCGTGGCGGAGGCCCGCTTCATCTTCGAGAAGATGCTGACCTACGCCAATCACCTTGGCCTGTATGCCGAGGAAACGGGTCCCCGTGGCGAAGCGCTTGGCAACTTCCCACAGGCATTCACTCACATCGGGTTGATAAGCGCCGCCTTCAACCTGGATCGCCGGCTCGGCGTGGGGCCTTGAGTAGGGGCGGACCATGAGCGCGCAGGTCGCTTACCTAGGGACTTCCGTCCCAGACTGGGCGAGGGAGCTTTCGAGCAGCGATCCGCTCCAGCGCCGCCTCGGCGCATATGCCCTAGGCGAGATCGGCCCCGCGGCAACCGAGTCTGTGTCCGACCTCACCGCGGCCCTCCAGGACCCGGTTGCGTTCGTGCGTGTCTGGGCGGCGGCGGCCCTGGCCCGGGTGGCGCCGTCGGGTGGAGAGTCGGTCACCGCCCTCATCGCGGAGTTGGGCGACGAGCTTGCCTTCGTCCGCAGCCTGGCGGCCTGGCACCTCGGTCGCCTCGGTCCGGCCTTCCCGGGGATCGAACAAGCCCTCCTCCCCCTCCGACAGCTAGCGGGTGATAAGGATCCGAGCGTGCGGGTGGAGGCCGCGCTAGCGCTGGGGATGCTCGAGGGGAAGGGCGCCCCGCCGCCGGAG